>JBMZDY010000401.1:0-1009 GCA_049614585.1 Oceanihabitans sp. | reverse complement strand
AGAAATTATTGTTTGTAAAAACAACTTTCATGGTAGAACAACTACTATAATTTCCTTTTCAAACGACCCAATCGCTCGTAAAAACTTTGGTCCTTATACCAATGGTTTTATAAAAATCGATTACGATAATTTAGAAGCCTTAGAAAATACATTAAAAAATAATCCAAATGTAGCAGGATTTATGGCAGAACCTATACAAGGGGAAGCCGGAGTTTATGTGCCTAGCGAAGGGTATTTAACCAAAGCAAAAGTTTTATGCGAAAAATACAATGTATTGTTTATTGCAGACGAAGTACAAACAGGTATTGCTAGAACTGGAAAGTTATTAGCTGTAGATCACGAAAATGTAAAACCAGATGTATTAATTCTTGGTAAAGCTTTAAGTGGTGGTGCATATCCAGTTTCTGCTGTTTTAGCAAACAATGCAATAATGAATGTTATTAAGCCAGGAAATCACGGAAGTACTTTTGGTGGAAATCCGGTAGCTGCTGCAGTAGCTATTGCTGCTCTAGAAGTGGTAAAAGAAGAAAACCTTGCTGAAAATGCTGAACGTTTAGGAAAGCTTTTTAGAAGCGAACTTAATAAGTATATAAAAACTAGTAGTTTAGTGAATCTAGTTCGTGGTAAAGGTTTGCTTAATGCAATAGTTGTAAACGACGACGAAGAAAGTGAAACCGCATGGAATATTTGTATGGCTTTACGCGATAATGGTTTATTAGCAAAACCAACACATGGAAACATTATTCGTTTTGCACCTCCTTTAGTAATGACCGAAGAGCAATTATTAGATTGTGTTGCAATTATTATTAAAACACTAAAACAGTTTGAAGATTAAAAACTAATAATTGTTATTATATAAAAAAGGGCTGTTTTTAATATAAAAACAGCCCTTTTTAAATTGTGTTACAACGTATTACATGCCTTGCATTTCGTTTATTTTTTCTTGCATTAATGCAGGATCGTTTATAGCTTCCCAGCCAATAAAAGCAATAGCACAAATAACAAATAT
>JBMZDY010000400.1:0-1041 GCA_049614585.1 Oceanihabitans sp. | reverse complement strand
AGCAATAGATAGCATCCATTTTAAAATTTAAAAATTGTTCCCTACAACTAACAAATATTCATTTATATTTTCTAAATGATTTCTATTTATTAAATTCGTTGTTAAACCTTACAACGCATTTTTTATAAACTCGTTGTACTTAATTTTAATTCTTTAACTATATGAATAAAGTATTTTCGGCATTAGTAGTATTTCTACTTATTAATTTTTGCAACGCACAAAACACAAGCGATACTTTAAAATTCGATACTCAATTTTACAATGCTATAGACCAATATGTAGTTTTTCCTAAAAAGGAAAAAGATAGTACTTATGCGTACGGATTTATTTATATAGATGAAATGGCTGGTGTATCGTTAAGACATTACGGTACATTAAAGTATAATAAAGGTGTATTTATTCATTCTATAAAAAACAAAGAATACCAAATGAATATTTATAGGTTAAATAAAAACACTAGTCCTGTATATACGCTAAAGGAAAATGAATTTAAAAACCTAAAATTACCAACAAACCCAGACTGGCTAGCTACCTATAAAAGCGATGCAGCTACTCCAGAATACCAAAAAAATATAGGCAATGCATTAAATGCCGTAGGAGGTTCGCAAACAGCTTTAAGTTATTTAGAGAAAGCATATGCAAAAGAGCCGCATTTAGAAGGTTTAGAATTTGAATTAGCATTCGCTTATAATGCTTTAAAACAGTTTAAAAAAGCGGTTCCTGTTTTAAAAAATGCGATTAAAAATAATGCAGAAGATTTTCTGTTTTATAAAGAACTAGGGTATTCTTATAAGTTTTTAGGAGAAATAGATAAAGCAGAAACAACCTATTTAAAAGGAATTGAAATAGCCACTAATAATTATATGAAAGCCGAAATGGCTTTAAATATGGCTCACTCTTTTTTTGAATTAAAAAACAAAGAGAAATTTAAAGAATGGGCAAAAATTACTAAAGAATATTCGCAACCCAATTCGCAATTTTTTAAATATATAGACATGTTTGAAAAAGAATGGGATAAAAACTAATTATATTATGCTTAAA
>JBMZDY010000399.1:0-1061 GCA_049614585.1 Oceanihabitans sp. | reverse complement strand
TATAGTGTCGAAAGCGATATAGTCGGTTTTTAATATTTTGGTATTAAATTTTAAGTAGTCGGCTAAATTGGCTTCGTTAAATAGTGGTTTTGGTACTAATGTAGCAAGTTGGTTAATATAAGTTACTTGTATATTACTAAAACTAGATTGTAATTCTTTAATGGTGTTAAAAGCTTCTTTTAAGGATTCTAAAGTTTGAAAAGGACTTTGGTTTTGCTTGCTATATTTATGGTTAAAAATGCTAATGGTATTTGTGTCCTTTTGTAGAATACAAAAAGAAAGTCCATTCAAACTTATTTGAATGGACAATTCTTGGTTAGCTAGTATGTTTTTATAATTATTCGCTGTCGCCATAAGTTTTTGGCCAGTTACCACTTGTATTAACTTCGTCCATAGAACCAACACGTATCGCATCGCCATTAACGCCATCAACAGAAATAACTTCGTTTTCCTGAGTAATTAAATCTTTATTTTGGTCGTGTAGAATAACACTTTTTAAAACTTTTGCTTCAAATACAGGGATTTTAGTTTCTCCTTCTTCACCTAATAAACCTGCTTTCATTTCTACTTTAGCACCATTAGAGTTTGGTACATTCATCATGGTTTTATATCTATCTGAAGATTTGAATAAGGAATCTTTAACCGAAACATATCCTAAAGTATCAATAACAGTTATATCTTTCATGGTTTCTACACCTCCATAACGCTTTGTAGCTTCTTCGTCTAGAATAGTTTCAATTCTACGTTGTGTAATGGTAAATTGTGCGGTATCAATAAATTTAATAAGGTTGTCAAAGTTAGGAGCAAAAGTTCCAGTTACTTGCCTGTGTGCTAATTGCGAATCTCTAACATCTACCATACGTTCTATAACAGCAGCATAACGTTTTTGTTTTACTTTGTTAAATTGTATCGGTTCGTAAATAGACATAAAGGTTTGGTAGCCTAATAAGCCAATAACAGCCCAAAGAGCAATAATTAGAACAGGTCTTAGTTTTGTAGGTATAAATTTATCTATAAGCCAAACCAATCCAACAGTTACAAGAATTACTGCAATTGCAATT
>JBMZDY010000398.1:0-1070 GCA_049614585.1 Oceanihabitans sp. | reverse complement strand
TAAAAAACTAACCAGCCTAAATACTGCTTTTAATGTTTATTTAACGAAATTTTTATATCAAATCAGAGCCGTGTTCAAAATCTTCTATAGCATCTTTTTGCACTAGGGTTACAGCCTTTTGTAATATTAAATTATTTGGGTAAGTAACTAAGTCGCCATTGTCTAAGCGAAGGTATAATTGAAAAGCTCTAATGTCTTCTATAATGGCTTCTACAGGAAAATCTTTATCGTGTATTTGAATTTTGTCCCCTATTTTATAAGGAAAAGAAAAAAACATAATAACCCCAGAAGTTATGTTGCTAAGTATAGACCAAATTGCAAATAAAGCAATGCCAATTACTGCAAAAACCGAAGAAAAAATTACTGCTAGATCTTTAAATTGTGCACCAAAAATAAATGCTTCAATTAATAAAACGATACATAATAATGTTACTGTTGTATACCTAATTATTAACTTAATTCGTGCATCGTTTATACCAGATTTTCTTCCTATTTTGCGAATAGACACCTTTAGTATTAACCACAAAAAGCCAAATACAAATAGTAGAATTATACTATTTATTATTTGGTAAGTGTAAGTGGCAAAAAAATCGTTCATAGTCTTAATTTATTACAAAGATAATTTTTGATTTTAAAATAAACAGCTTTTGTTAAGCAACAATTTCTAATAAGGTTTGGTAAACTAAGTGTAAAGGTAACCCCATAACATTAAAATGCGAACCTTCTATTTTTGTTACGCCAATATAGCCAATCCAGTCTTGAATGCCATAAGCTCCAGCTCTATCATAGGGTTTAAAATGGTCTATATAATAATTAATTTCAGAATCGGTTAACGCTTTAAAAGTAACTTTTGTAACTGCATAAACCGTTTTTTGATAGCTTTTGGTTGTAAAACATACCGAAGTAATTACTTCGTGAGTTGTATTGCTTAACGTTTTTAATTTATTAAAAGCATCTGTTTTGTCTTTAGGTTTTCCTAATGCAATTCCATTATGCCAAACTATTGTATCGCTAGTAACCAAAATATCTTTTTCTTGTAAATTAGATTTAAAAGGAAGCGACTTTAATTG
>JBMZDY010000397.1:0-1181 GCA_049614585.1 Oceanihabitans sp. | reverse complement strand
AACCTAAAATAGGAACACTAATAAAAAAGTACCTATTGTCTAAAAGTAAGCAAGTAATTGTAAATAAGCAGTCGGATAATAAGCCAGAAATTACTTGGGAAAACTTGCCAATAAACAAGCGCTTAAAACGATGTAAAGAAAGAGCAGCAGGACAGTTTGGTTATGCAAAAGCTTCCGAAGAATTAAAGAAAAATTTATTTAATATAATTAATACTTGCCAATCGAATAATATTACTATCATTGGTGTAAAGTTTCCTATTACACAAGACTATATTGCCGAGACTAATAATAAAAATTATGGAGCAGATAGTATAGTAAAATCTTTTGGGTATACCGTTTTAGATTTTAAAGACGATTTACAATTTAATAATAGCATGTTTGTAAACGAAGATCATTTAAACAAGGCTGGTGGTAAAATATTAGCAAACTTGTTATTTAATAATTCCAATCTTAATAAGTAATGTTGCAACAACCTTTGGTTTCTATAATAATACCAACCTATAATCGTGCACATTTAATTGGTGATACGCTAAATTCGGTATTAGCACAAACGTATCGCAATTGGGAATGTATTGTGGTAGACGATGGTAGTAGTGACGCTACTAGTGCTGTAGTAAATAAGTATATCGCTAAAGATGCGCGTTTTCAGTTTTACAACCGCCCAAAAAATCTACCTGCTGGTGGTAATGCGGCACGTAATTATGGCTTTACAAAAGCGAAAGGAAAATACATACAATGGTTTGATAGCGACGATATTATGTATAGTAACTATTTAAAAACTAGACTAGATGTGTTTATTAAATACCCCAAAACCAATGTAGTATTTTGTGCTTTTCATTATTTTAATAAAAATGGTTTGCAAGAAAGAATAACAAATTCTCATTTTAGTGGCGATATTTTAACCGACTTGATGTACAAGCAAGTTTATTTTAGTCCTTTGTCTTATTTGTTAGAAAAAGAGATAATACTAAACCATAAATTTGATGCGCAATTAAAAAGAGCCCAAGATTTAGATTTCTTTTTTAAAGTATTTACTAGTTCTAAAGCTTTAACTATTAAGCATGTACCCGATACTTTGTTTAAAGTACGAAAACACGATAATGCCATAAGCTCTAAGCCAGAAAAATCTGGTAAAAAATGGAATTCTAGATTTATTGTACATAAAAGAATTTTAGATTATT
>JBMZDY010000396.1:0-1195 GCA_049614585.1 Oceanihabitans sp. | reverse complement strand
GAAAATTTTGAAGCAGAAGAAAAACTAAATCCTTTTACAAGTATCGATAAAATACTAATTGTTTTATCTGCACTTGGTGGTATACTATATCTATTTAACGACCCAATGTCTAAAATTGGAAATGTTAATTTATTAAACTTTAATATTGGAGGTCTAGACGGATCGAATGTTACAATTCTAACAGCACTCGTATTATTTTTATATTTAATAATAACACGTATTTCTAGATACTCTAAAATAGTAAGAGATAAAATTATTGCTGTTTCCATTTTTGGAATTTTTACCGTTTTCTTCTTTGCTGCTTTCGAGCAGTCTCTAGGATCTATGACCATTTTTGCAAGAGATTACACAGGAAGAGCACTTTCTGGCTCGTCGGCAATGGTATTTAAAATTATCGATTTAATATTAACAGTAGGCCCTCTAGCAATTATAACTTGGGTATTATACTTATTATTTAAAAAAACATATTCCAAAATTCCTTTATCCAACATAGTATTAGCCATTGCATTTATAGCACTTTGGGGTATAGTAGTTTGGAAAGTAAACAGAGAATTTAGTAAAGATGCTACAGAAGTTGGCGCATCTTGGTTTGGTATATTAAACTCGTTTTTTATTATTACTCTTGCTCCTTTATTTTCTAGATGGTGGGAAAGCAAGTACAACCCTAGTGCAGCAATGAAATATGGCTTAGGACTAATTCTATTAGGCTTAGGTTTTGGCGTATTAGTAATGGGAACCATGGGAATAGAACAAGGAGCAAAAACGGCTTCGGTAAGCATGTTCTTTTTAATATTTGCTTATTTGTTTCATACCATGGGAGAGCTTTGTATTTCGCCAGTAGGTTTATCGTATTTAAGTAAACTAGTACCTGGAAGAATGATTGGTTTTATGTTTGGTATTTGGTATCTAGCAATAGCTATTGGCCAAAAAGCAGCAGGAACCATGGGAGGAATGATCGATAAAATTACAGAACAATACTCTTTAAGTACATTCTTTTTAATATTTACATTAGTACCAATTGCAGTAGGATTAATATCCATTGTTTTAAATCCAATTCTTAAAAAATTAATGCATAACGTACGATAGTTTTACACTTTTGGAATAATAATTGCGTTTATATAATTATGAAAAAAATATTTTTACTTTTAGTTTTAGCAGTATATAGCACTAGCTCTATAACTGCGCAGGAAATAAA
>JBMZDY010000395.1:0-1217 GCA_049614585.1 Oceanihabitans sp. | reverse complement strand
TTCTGCAGTTCAAGAAGTAATTACTGAACAAAATAAAATAGATATATTAATAAATAATGCTGGAGTTGGTATAACTGGCCCAATAGAAGAAATACCAGATACCGAAATAAAGGCAAATTTTGAAACTAATTTTTTCGGTCCAATTAAAGTAATAAAAGCTGTTTTGCCACAAATGCGAAAGCAGCAATCTGGTTTAATAATTAATATTACTTCTATTGCTGGTTATATGGGTTTACCATACAGAGGAGTTTATAGTGCCAGTAAAGGTGCTTTAGAGATAATTACCGAATCTTTTAGAATGGAAATAAAAGATTTTAATATACAAATGACCAATATAGCACCTGGCGATTTTGCTACCAATATAGCATCTGGAAGATTTCATGCACCTGTTAAACAAAATTCGCCATACAAAAATACATATGGCAATTCGTTAAAATTAATGGACCAGCATGTAGATGCAGGGAAAGACCCTATGTTAATGGCAAAGGCAGTTTATAAAGTTATTAATACAAAACAACCAAAAGTACATTATAAAGTAGGGGAGTTTATGCAAAAATTTTCGATTGTATTAAAAAGAATACTCCCAGACAAAGTATACGAAAAACTATTATTAAATCATTATAAATTGTAATTTCGAAATTATTACAAAACATAAAACAAACTATAAAAGATGAAATTTTTTATTGATACAGCAAATCTTAATCAAATAAAGGAAGCACAAGACTTAGGGATACTAGATGGTGTTACCACAAACCCTTCTTTAATGGCTAAAGAAGGAATAACAGGGCATAACAACATAATGAAACATTATGTAGATATATGTAATATAGTAGACGGTGATGTAAGTGCAGAAGTTATAGCAACCGATTTTGAAGGAATGGTAAGAGAAGGAGAAGCACTGGCCGAATTACACGATCAAATTGTAGTAAAGTTGCCTATGATAAAAGATGGTGTTAAAGCTTGTAAATATTTTAGTGATAGAGGAATTAAAACAAATGTAACCTTAGTGTTTTCTCCAGGACAAGCGCTATTAGCAGCAAAAGCAGGAGCAACTTATGTATCGCCATTTATTGGAAGATTAGATGATATATCTACAGATGGTTTAAACCTAATAGCAGAGATTAGACATATTTATGATAATTATGCTTTCGATACTGAAATATTAGCAGCTTCTGTTCGACATACCATGCATGTTATAGACTGTGCTAAGCTTGGTG
>JBMZDY010000394.1:0-1218 GCA_049614585.1 Oceanihabitans sp. | reverse complement strand
GATGAACACTTCAATCCTAAACCAGAGAGTAGTGATAAATCATTTTTTGAAAAAGTTAAAGATATGTTTTCATAAAAAAACTGTTTTTTAATAAAAAACACTATATTTGAATATCACTAATTAATTTTAGTGGTAATTTTTCTTTTTCATAGCAATTTTTTCCCATCCTTTAACTAGTAATTATAGGGTGGGTTTTGTTTTTTTTACTAAAACCAACGCACTATAAACTTAACAATAGTATTTAAAAAATAGAACCTTTTCATAATTTAAAAAAACAATAAAATTAAGTTAATAGAACAGCTAACTCCTGTAACATTTTCTATATTTACCCTACATATACTATTACAAAACTGTATTTTATGAACAACCTCTTAGAAGCACAATCGGTTTCTAAAAAATTTGGAAAATTTACCGCATTAAACAACGTATCTATTGCTGTACCAAAAGGAAGCATCTTTGGATTGTTAGGACCAAATGGAGCTGGTAAAACAACTTTAATTCGCATAATAAACCAAATAACAATTCCAGATTCTGGAAAAGTTATGCTAGATGGCGAGGCCTTACAAAACCACCATGTACAACACATTGGCTATTTACCAGAAGAACGCGGCTTATATAAGTCTATGAAAGTTGGTGAGCAAGCATTGTATTTAGCACAACTAAAAGGACTAAGCAAAACCGAAGCAAAAAAAAGATTGCTTTATTGGTTCGATAGATTAGAAATTGGCGATTGGTGGAATAAAAAAATCCAAGAGCTATCAAAAGGAATGGCGCAAAAAGTACAATTTATTGTTACGGTATTACACGAGCCAAAACTTTTAATTTTCGACGAGCCATTTTCTGGATTCGATCCTATAAATGCAAATTTAATAAAAGACGAAATTTTACGCTTAAAAAACAATGGTGCAACAGTAATTTTTTCGACCCATAGAATGGAATCTGTAGAAGAATTATGCGACCACATTGCACTTATTCATCAATCGAATAAAATACTAGACGGAAAACTAGACGATATAAAAAGACAATACAAAACCAATACTTTCGAGGTAGGTATAAAAGCGCTTGATAAAGTTGCTTTAGCCGAAACCATTTCGCAAAAGTTTGATACTACTTTAACCAATTTTAAATCTTTAAACGAAGAATTAAAACTTAATATAAAGCTTTCCGAAAAGGAAACACCAAACGATTTATTAAGCTATTTAACCACATTAGGCGAAG
>JBMZDY010000393.1:0-1234 GCA_049614585.1 Oceanihabitans sp. | reverse complement strand
CGTTTTACATCTAAAATGGCTTTCCAAACCATGATAGATTCTGGATTAAATAAAAAACAAAGAAAAAACAAAGCTTTAGTAGACGAGATTAGCGCTACAATAATTTTACAAAGCTATTTGTATTCAAAATAAACCGCACAATAATTTTAAAATACAGTAAGTATTGTATTTTTGCAATTAATTATTTTAGAACCCATGATTTTACCAATAGTTGCTTATGGCGACCCCGTATTAAAAAAAGTAGGAACCAATATTACCAATGCGTATCCTAATTTAGACTCGCTACTTGCTAACATGTACGAAACCATGTATGGCGCGTATGGTGTAGGCTTAGCTGCACCACAAATAGGCTTAGCAATTCGTTTGTTTTTAGTAGATACATCGCCTTTTGCAGAAGACGATTCTTTTACAACCGAAGAACAAGAAGCACTAAAAAACTTTAAAAGAACTTTTATTAATGCTAAAATAATAGAAGAAAAAGGGGACGAATGGGCTTTTAATGAAGGTTGCTTAAGTATTCCAGATGTTCGGGAAGATGTTTTTAGAAAACCAGAAGTAACAATAGAATACTTTGATGAAGAATTTAAAAAGCACACCGAAACATTCGATGGTATAATAGCAAGAGTAATTCAGCATGAATACGACCATATAGATGGTATTTTGTTTACCGACAAACTATCTAGCTTAAAAAAGCGTTTAATAAAAAGCAAACTGAATAATATTTCAAAGGGGAAAATTAATGTAGATTATAAAATGCGCTTTCCAAATCAAAAAAAGAAAAGATAAATTTGTTTTGTGTTAACAAACATATGATATTTGCCCTCCTTAATAATTAATGTATGAGTTTAGAAAAAGTATTGTCCATTTCTGGAAGACCAGGATTATTTAAATTAATTGCCCAAACAAGAGGTGGTTTTATAGCAGAATCTTTAATAAATAAAAAGAAGATTTCTGTAAACATGCAGCACAACGTAAGTATATTAAGCGAAATAGCAGTATATACCTTAACCGAAGAATTGCCATTAAAAGATGTTTTTAATAAAATAAAAACAAAAGAAGGTGGTAAGCAAACCGCAATAAGCCATAAGGATAGTAAAGATAAATTAGAAGAATACTTTTTTGAAGTATTACCAGACTACGATGAAGATCGCGTATATGCTAGTGATATTAAAAAAATAATACAGTGGTATAACTTACTAGAAAAACATAATTTATTAGAATTTGAAACAGCAGA
>JBMZDY010000392.1:0-1240 GCA_049614585.1 Oceanihabitans sp. | reverse complement strand
AAATTAATGCTAAGGCTACTGGATATAAATCTTTTGGAAAACCAATAGATTCTAATACAATTACCAACATTACCATTCCTGCTCCTGGAACTGCTGCAGAACCAATAGACGCTAACAACGCTGTTAATACGATTGACATTTGATTTGCGAACCCCATACCTTCTGGCCATAATACTTGCATTACAAATACTGCTGCTACTGCTTGGTATAAACTTGTACCATCCATATTAATAGTAGCACCAACAGGTAATACAAAACTCGATACTTCTTTATCTACTCCAATATGCTCCTCTACACGCTCCATAGTTACAGGTAACGTTGCTGCACTACTACTTGTTGAAAATGCTAATAATTGTGCTGGACTTAATTGTTTTAAAAACCAAAATGGGTTCTTCTTAGTATATACACTTACCAAGATTGAATAAAAAACAATCATTAAAATTAATCCTAATACTACAACTCCTGCATACTTTAATAAGGCTAATAGTATATCAGGATCTCCAGAAGTAACCACCACATTTGCTAATAAGGCAAATACAGCATAAGGAGAAACCAACATAATTAAATCAACCATTTTTAAAATAGCATCATTTAAAGAGTCGAAAAACTTCTTTAATGGTTTTGCTTTCTTCTCTCCTATTAATAACATTGATATTCCTAAGAAAATAGTAAAGAAAATTACTTGTAACATTGCTTTGTTGTTACTCATAGCGCTTATGGCATTATCCGGTACCATATCTACCACAAACTGTAATGGCCCACTACTTTGTTGCTTAGTTGCCTCCGTAATTTTAGCAGTAATACTAGAATTACCAGCATAGGTATTTGTTAACTTATCTACAGTAGCTTGCGAAATACCATCACCTGGTTGAATTACATTTACCAACACTAAACCAATCGTAATAGCAATTACCGTAGTACCAATATATATTAACATGGTTCTAACTCCGATATTTTTAAATTTAGAAATGTCTTGTAAATCAGAAATTCCTTTAATTAACGAAGCTATAATTAATGGTACTGCGATTAACTTTAGCAGTTTTACAAAAATGGTACCTAGTGGTTTAATCCAATCTGCAATAAAATTATTCCAGCCAAACTGTAATGCTATGAATCCGAAAAGGATACCTAAAAGCATTCCAATTAAAATTTGCCAGTGTAGTGCGAGTTTTTTCATGTAATCGTTTTAATTTTAAAAAGCTGAAAGGTAAAAAGAAATATTTAAAAAAATGTGACTATA
>JBMZDY010000391.1:0-1255 GCA_049614585.1 Oceanihabitans sp. | reverse complement strand
AAAGTTTATTAGATGGCATCTATTTAATAAACGAATTATCGCCAAAAACTACCGATAAATTAATGAGTTTTGGCGAAATTTTTTCCTCTTTTATAATAACAGAAGCATTAAAAAAAAGAAAAGCGTTAGCGAATTTAAAAAATAGTCAAGAGCTTATAATTACCAATTCAAATTTCAATAAAGCAGATGTAGATTACCATTTAACGAATACCAATATTAAAGATTATTTTAATAAAGCAAATCAAAAAATAACCATTCTTCCTGGGTTTATCTCGAAATCAAAATTAGGAGAATCTACAACATTAGGACGTGGTGGGTCTGATTTTACTGCAGCTATTATTGCTGCTGCTTTACATGTAAAACAATTAGAAATCTGGACAGATGTAAGTGGTATGTACACGGCAAATCCAAAATTGGTAAAACAAGCATTTCCTATAGAAAAAATTTCGTATCAAGAAGCGATGGAATTATCGCATTTTGGTGCAAAAGTTTTGTATCCACCAACGGTTCAACCAGTATTAGATTTAAATATTCCAATACATATTAAAAACACGCAAAAACCAGAAGCAAAAGGTACAATAGTATCTAAAAATAGTAGTAACAATAATAATTCACCAGTAAAAGGAATTAGCCATATTAGCGACATTGTTTTATTAACTCTAGAAGGGAGTGGTATGGTTGGAATCCCTGGGTTTTCGAAACGGTTATTCGAAACTCTAGCACAAGAAAAAATAAATATCATATTAATAACACAAGCATCCTCAGAGCATTCAATTTGCATTGGTATAGAAGCAAATCATGCAGAAGTAGCTAAAAATGCTATCGATATTTGTTTTGAAAATGAAATAGCTTTACACAAAATTAACCCAATTATTATTGAAAAAGATTTATCTATTATTGCGCTAATTGGCGATAATATGAAAAACCACCAAGGTATAAGTGGTAGTATGTTTAGTACACTTGGTAAAAATAATATTAATATTAGAGCAATTGCTCAAGGTGCATCCGAAAAAAACATCTCTGCTGTAATAGCAGAAAAAGATGTAAAAAAAGCATTAAACACACTACATGAAAAGTTTTTTGAAATACAAACCAAACAACTAAATGTATTTATTACAGGTATTGGTAATGTTGGCGAAAAACTTATAGATCAAATTAAACAGCAACATGCTTTTTTAAAAAAAACATTAAAACTAGATGTTAGAATTGTAGGAATGGCTAATTCTAAAAAAATGGTTTTTAATAAAGACGGAAT
>JBMZDY010000390.1:0-1258 GCA_049614585.1 Oceanihabitans sp. | reverse complement strand
GCACCTAATCTTTCTACTATTAAAACTTTTAAATCTGGCTTTAAAATTTTTGAGATTAATGCTAAAGTTGCACTCATGATACCACCTCCTACACAAATTAAATCGTATTCCTTTTTAAATTTCATAATTATAAATTAGTAACGTTAAAGTTAGCATAATAATCGTTTCATGATAATTATCATTGTTGTACTTTTATAAACTATTTATTTTTGCCTCATGAAATTAAACCAATTTATAGACCATACGCTTTTAAAAGCAACGGCAACGAAAGAAGACATTATACAACTATGCAAAGAAGCTAAAGAACATCGTTTCTTTTCGGTATGTGTAAATTCTTGTTATATTTCTTTAGCTAAAGAACAGCTAAAAAATAGCGACGTAAAAGTTTGCAGTGTTATAGGTTTTCCTTTAGGAGCAATGAGCACAAAAGCAAAAGTTGCCGAAACCAAAGAAGCTTTAAAAAATGGTGCAGATGAGATTGATATGGTTTTAAATATTGGTCTTTTAAAAAGTAAAGATTTTGATGCTGTTTGGCAAGATATAGAAGCGGTAAAAAAAGTGATGCCGAACCAAACATTAAAAGTAATTCTAGAAACTTGCTACTTAGAAGAATTAGAAATTATAAAAGCTAGTGAGCTTGCTATTCATTCTGGAGCCGATTTTATAAAAACTTCCACCGGATTTGGTACTGGTGGTGCTACATTACACGATGTAAAACTAATGAAAAGTGTTGCTGCCAACTGCAATACAAAAATAAAAGCTTCTGGCGGAATTCGAGATACTAAAACTGCACAAGCATATATAAACATTGGCGTAGAACGTATTGGCACTTCTAATGGAATTGCTATAGTTACCGGAAACTCTTCAGAAGAAAACAATTATTAAAAGGGATAAAAATTATTTTTTGTTGTAATATTTTTAAAAAACTAACTTTTTCAATTTAAAACAAATGAGCATACATATAGGAGCAAAAAAAGGCGACGTTGCCGAAACTATATTATTACCAGGAGACCCATTACGAGCAAAATGGATTGCCGAAACTTTTTTTGAAAATCCAGTATGTTTTAACCAAGTTCGTGGTATGTTAGGCTATACAGGAACCTACCTAGGCAAACGCGTTTCGGTAATGGGAACAGGAATGGGAGTACCAAGTATTTCTATTTATGCACACGAATTAATTACCCAATTTGATGTAAAAAATTTAATTCGTGTTGGTAGTTCTGGATCATACCAAGAACATGTAAAAATTAGAGATGTT
>JBMZDY010000389.1:0-1261 GCA_049614585.1 Oceanihabitans sp. | reverse complement strand
TCTTATCACTACAATTGCGATAAAAATATAAAACAGTAAAAAGAGCAATTCGCTAGCAATGGTCCATGTTTTATTCTTTTTATTAAATAACCAATATTGAAAAGGAAGTGCAATTACATATAAAATAGCACCTAAAAAACCGTAACCAGGTAAATAAAGAAGTTTTTCGGTATTTGTTAATTCGTTAACATCAAAAGGTACTGTGAAGTATAAAAAAATAAAAATCCATAAAGCTAAACCAAGAGCAATTAGCGCATGGTGTTTTATGGAAGCGTCAAAAGGATATTTTGTATGCATATTTTAAAGTTTAAATGTAAAAATTCAAAGTAAGAATTGCAATAACATATGCTATAATTTATTTTGTATTATCTTTTAAAAAGGCGTACTTGCTTTTATGTTTACTAAGCGTTATTATTATGTAGTTTCTGTACAATATTTAGGATATCGTTTTCATGGTTGGCAAAAACAGCCAAACTTAAAAACGGTTCATTTAATGATAGATAGAACCTTTAAATTTATTTTACAAGGAAAGCGTTTTAAAACCTTGGCTTCTGGTAGAACAGATGCAATGGTTTCTGCAAATGCTTCTGCTTTCGAGTTGTTTTTATTTGAACCAATAGAAGACCTAGAAGCTTTTTTAGCACTCTTTAACCATAATTTACCACAAGATATTCGTGCTTTAAAAATAGAAGAAGTCGATGCTTCGTTTAATATCATTCAGCATTCTAAAGTAAAAGAGTATTTATATCTTTTTACACATGGCGAAAAATGCCATCCTTTTTGTGCACCAATATTAACAACCATTTTAGATCCTTTAGACATAGAAATTATGCAAGAAGGAGCCAAGCTTTTTCAAGGGACTCATAATTTTAAAACCTATTGTTATAAAGCAACAGAAGAAGGCTTGTATACAAGAGAAGTAAGTACTTGCGAGCTAGTAGAAAACACGATTTTTAGTGCTAATTTCTTCCCAGAAAAAACCTATATGTTACGCGTAAAAGGAAAAGGTTTTGGCAGAAATCAAATTCGTTTAATGATGGGAGCACTTATTAAATTAGGAAGAGGCGATATTTCTTTAAATTACATTCAAAATAGTTTATTGCCAGAAAGTAAAGAAGTGATGGATTATATTGCTCCTGCTTCTGGTTTAATTTTAAATAGTATAGAGTTTGAATAAACTTTAGTATTTTTATATCAAACTAACTTCATGGCATCAAAAAAACATAAGCATTCTAAAAACAAGAAAACCTATAAAGCTGTT
>JBMZDY010000388.1:0-1280 GCA_049614585.1 Oceanihabitans sp. | reverse complement strand
AGGTTACCAATTACTACCTCGTTACATGGCAGACATTGATCCATACAACGAAATCGAAGCCAGCCGCCCAAAAAACCAGACAGAAACAGGAATAATTAAAAAGATATAAAAGGCAATTAATTAAAAACTACGTTTCTAAAAGCGAAGTAACAAATACCTTGTTAAAAGAAGCATACCAACGTTCGGTAAACGAGGTGCATGCAAAACACATATTAATTCGTTTTAACGAAACCGATTCTACAGAAGCCTATAACGATATTGTTGAAATAAGAAAAAAAGCTGTTGCCGAAGGCTTTGAAAAAGTGTCTAGCGAATTACTTGCTAAAAATAAAAAAGGAAAAGCATTAAGCTATAACGGAAGGGCTTTACACGTAGAGGATTTAGGTTACTTTACCGCCTTTAAAATGGTTTATGCATTCGAAAACGAAGCGTTTTCAACTCCTGTAGGAGGAATATCGAAAGCATTTAAATCGCAATTTGGTTACCATATAGTATATGTAGTAGATAAACGAAAATCTAAAGGGCAACGCGAAGTTGCGCATATAATGGTGAATAACGATAAAGAAGATGCAGCAAATAGAATACAAGAAATTTACAAAAAATTAAGCCAGGGCGAAACTTTCGAAACTCTTGCCAAACAATTTTCAGAAGACAAAAGCTCTGCAAGTTCTGGTGGGAAACTAGCCGCTTTTTCTGCAGGAGATTTACGATCGGAAGAATTCGAAAAACAAGCTTTTAGTTTAGAGAAATCTGGCGATTATTCTAAGCCATTTAAAAGTGAGTTTGGTTGGCACATTGTAAAACTACTTAAAAAAATAGAAGTACTTTCTTTTGCAGAAATGAAACCGCAATTAGAAAATAAAATAAAGCGAGATTCTAGGTCTAAATTAATACGATCTTCTAGAATAAATATGTTAAAAAAGAAGTATAGCATAAGTAATGTAGAAAAAGATTTGGCATATTTTGTATCGATATTAAATGCAGAGTATTATAAAAGTCATTGGCACTTACCAAAAGATTTTACTAAAGAAAAATCTTTTTTAAAAATTGAAAACAAACAATTTACATATCAAGATTTTGGAATGTTTATAGTAAAAAGCCAAAAAAGAGCAAAAAACTATCCAAGCTTTAAAGCACTTGTACAAGAAAAATACAGGCAGTTTCTAGAAACAAACCTTATAAAATACCAAGAAGATAATCTAGAAAACGACAACCAAGAATACGCACAAATATTAGGTGAATATAGAGATGGATTGCTTTTGTTTGATTTAATGGAAAAT
>JBMZDY010000387.1:0-1296 GCA_049614585.1 Oceanihabitans sp. | reverse complement strand
CGGGTAAGTAGTTAAGGGACTTAAAGTTACAAATTTTTTCTGTTTAAATTAAGAAGCGTAATAATTAAATGCTTCAAGTATTAAATCATTAGTAACTATACAATCAATTTTAGGTTTTCCTATAGCTTCTAATAATACAAAGTTTATGTTGCCATGCTCGTTTTTCTTATCGTATTGAAGTAACTCAATTATAGGAGCTAAGTCTGCTTCATTAAAAGTTACTTTTTCAAAAATACTTAAAAGCGTGGTTTTAATTTCTTGGCATGTTTCTGGATTTAATCCAGATAGTTTGGTAGACAAATAACTCGCCAAAATCATACCTACCACAATAGCCTCGCCATGTAAGAGCGATTTTTTTTCGTCATTACTTAGGTAGTACGATTCTATAGCATGCCCTAATGTATGTCCGAAATTTAGGGTTTTACGCAAGTTTTCTTCCGTAGGATCTTGACTTACTATTTTGTTTTTAATTTCAATAGATTCGTAAATTAACAAGTCTAAATCGGCTATGGTTAAACTAGATAAGTCGGTAAATTTATTCCAATAATCTGTACTATAAATTAATCCATGTTTTAACATTTCGGCTAAGCCAGACCGCATTTGGTTTTCTGGTAACGTTTTTAAAAATTGGGTGTCTACCAAAACCATTTCCCCAGTATTAATTACGCCAATTTGGTTTTTTAAATGACCTAAGTCGATACCTGTTTTGCCACCAATAGAAGCATCTACCATTGCAAGTAGGGAAGTAGGGATATTTATAAAATCGATACCTCGCTTAAACGTAGAAGCTACAAAGCCACCCAAATCGGTTATTACGCCGCCACCTACATTTATTAAAAGACTTTTTCTGTCGGCACCATAATGCGAAAGCGTTTCCCAAATAGATAGGCATATTTCTAAAGTTTTATTTTCTTCTCCAGATTCCATTTCTAAAATCTCGTAAGTAATAGATGCATTTAAATTTGCTAAAATTATTGGCAAGCAGTCTATATTCGTGTTTTCGTCTACTAAAAAGAATATTTTAGAGTAGTTGCTGGTTTCTAAGTGTTTGTTAAGTACAATGTGTGCTTCTTGGTTAAAATATATATTGTAATTCGTGGTTTCTATAGTTGTCATTAGTATGTAAAATAATTTTGGTTAAAAATAAGGAGTTTTTATTCAAATATGATAGACTTCAATTATATTTGTTACTACTTTTATAAAATAATTATGACAGATAAAATTTTCGAAAATACCGAAATCGCTTTTTCATTAAAAAGCGATTCGCAGCTAGAACGAGCTTACTTTTTATTTAAA
>JBMZDY010000386.1:0-1301 GCA_049614585.1 Oceanihabitans sp. | reverse complement strand
GTAGTAAATCATATAAAAACATTTCCCGAGAATACAAAACTCCTCCTCCTCGCTCCTATTCATTTAGAGGAAGGCAGAGCATTACAAGACAAACTTAAAGTGCTAAACCAACAAGGTTATGCACGTATTAAAGTAAAAGACCAAATTATTAGATTAGATGAATCTTTAGATTTAAAAGCTAACCCTAAAGACATCTTTTTAGTAGTAGATAGAATTGTAACCAAAAAGGAGGATGACGATTTTTATAATCGCTTAGCAGATGCCATACAAACTGCTTTTTTTGAAGGAAAAGGTGTTTGTTATATAGAGGAATTAAGTACCAATAAAAAACAGCTATTTAGTAATTCTTTTACATTAGACGGATTAACTTTTTTAGAACCAAACTTGCATTTATTTAGTTTTAATAACCCTTATGGAGCCTGTTCTAAATGCGAAGGATATGGCGATGTTATTGGTATAGATGACGACTTGGTGGTACCTAATACAGCACTTTCTGTTTTTGAAAATGCTATTTTTCCTTGGCGTGGCGAAAGTATGAGTTGGTATAGAGACCAGCTTGTTAATAACTCGCATCATTTTCAATTTCCAATACATAAACCTTATTTTGAATTAAGTACAGCACAAAAGCAATTAATTTGGGATGGGAATTCTTATTTTGAAGGATTAAATAGTTTCTTTTCAGAACTTGAAAGTAAAGCCTATAAAATTCAAAATCGTGTAATGCTATCGCGTTATAGAGGAAAAACAAAATGCAAAGAATGTAATGGTAAACGCCTGCGTAAAGAAGCAAACTATGTTAAAATAGCTGGTGTAACTATAACCGATTTGGTAGAAATGCCGTTAAATAAATTAGTACAGTTTTTTAATGAACTAGAACTAACAAACAACGACCAACAAATAGCAAATCGTCTACTCTTAGAAATAAAAAACAGACTTTCCTTTTTAGCAAATGTTGGCTTAGAATATTTAACCTTAAATAGGAAATCGAATAGTTTATCTGGTGGCGAAAGCCAAAGAATAAATTTAGCAACATCACTTGGAAGCAGCTTGGTAGGATCTATGTATATTCTAGACGAGCCTAGTATTGGCCTGCATCCTAAAGATTCCGAAAAACTAATAAAAGTATTAAAAGCACTTCGCGACCTAGGGAATACTGTAATTGTTGTAGAGCATGATGAAGACATCATGAAAGAAGCAGACGAAATTATTGATATTGGACCAGAAGCTGGAACCTTTGGAGGAAAAGTAGTTGCTACTGGAAACTATAAATCTTTATTGAATTCTAATTCTTTAACGGCACA
>JBMZDY010000385.1:0-1311 GCA_049614585.1 Oceanihabitans sp. | reverse complement strand
TATAAGAAGTAGAGAATATTTAGAAAATAAATTAATAGAAACCGAAACAACTTATAAAAATAAAGAAATACTTCGCCCTTCTTTTTGGGGGGGTTATTTAGTGCGACCAGTCTCTATTGAGTTTTGGCAAGGAAGAGCAAACCGTTTGCACGATAGAATACGGTATACGCTAGACGAAGAGTACAACTGGATAAAAAATAGATTAGCTCCATAATCCCAAAAATAAGATAATTCTTACAAGTCGGTTCCCTTGATTTAATCGACGAAATACACATTTTTAGGCTTAAATGTAAATTTTAACATTTCTTTAACATAATCTTATCTGTAAAAGAATAATATTTGCACACCCCAAACCTATAACCCTAAATAATGAAAAAACCTACCCTATTGCCAGTATTGGCCTTGTTTGCTATTTTGTTACTTTCATGTTCAACCGATAGCGAAGATTCTAACAGTAATTCAAACGATAACGCAACAACAAATACAAGTAGTAATACCAACACAGGTTATACTGTACCAACTACTAAAACTATTGAAATAGAAATATTAGAATTAATTAATAATCATAGAATAAGTGCTGGATTAAACAGCCTACAAAGCATGAGTGCTATAAAAGGGCAAGCATATTCGCATACCGATTATATGATTGATCAAAACAATATTTCGCACGACTTTTTTGGAAACAGAAGAAGTTATCTGGTAAATAATGTAAGCGCAGTTAGTGTAGCAGAAAATGTAGCATATGGTTATAGCTCTGCAGAAGCAGTAGTTGTAGCTTGGTTAAATAGTCCATCGCATCGAGAAGCAATTGAAGCAGACTTTACGCATTTTGATATTTCGGCAGAAAAAAACACCGAAGGACAATGGTATTTCACCAATATATTTGTTAAAAGATAGTTCCTAATTAATTGATTTAATTAAAATTCGAAAAAGCCACCCAATAATGGGTGGCTTTTTTTTATGTTTCTTAAGCGTTTACAAACTAAATTAATTTAATTTTACACTTTAATTTTAATTATATGTCTAAAGTAGTATTAATAACGGGAGGTTCTTCCGGAATCGGTAAATCTGTAGGAGAGTATTTAGCTAACAATGGGTTTATTGTATATGGAACTAGTAGAAGTCCAGAGAAATGTAAGAATAGTAAATTTCCGTTAATTGCACTAGATGTTACAAAAACCGAAACTATTATTTCTGCAGTTCAAGAAGTAATTACTGAACAAAATAAAATAGATATATTAATGTAAGTGTATAATGGGAGGGGGAGGGGCACAGGTGTGCCAAAGAAATGACGTCAGTAATTGGATGTTC
>JBMZDY010000384.1:0-1331 GCA_049614585.1 Oceanihabitans sp. | reverse complement strand
AACAACTAATTTACAATGCATAAGCAGGTAAATTAAAATTTTGTATCTTTAAAAAAACCAACCAAAATTTTTAAAGTATGAGAGATGCCATTGCTGTAATAGTAGGTCTAGTAGTAGCTGGATTAGTTGTTTTTTTACTGTATATATTAGGCCCACAATTTTTTACATTTCCGCGTGGCGCAAACCCAATGGACCCCGAATCCATAAAACAAAACATGCACTTAATACCTAAGGGTGCCATGATATTGGTTTTAATAGCACACTTTTTTGGTATTATTGGTGGCATGTTAGCTTCTACTGCAGTTTCTGAAAATTCAATAAAACCAGCTTATATAGTTGCTGGAATAATCATTATAGGTTCTGTAGGAAGTTCTTTTGCAATGTCGCATCCAACCTGGTCGGTTATTGCGGGTATCGTTTCGGTTATTCTTGCATTTCTAGTAGGCAGAAAAGTAGCTATCGACCGTATAAATGAAGAGTAAATTAATATAGCTTTAAAATAGTATTGGGGTTTGGGCAGTTTTCTTTATAATCTGCTAGCGTATCCACACTACAAACGCCAGGATAATCGCCATAGTTACCTTGCATATTTCTTATTATTTGAAAATGTAAATGTGGCGCGTAATTACCATTTACACTTGCGTCCCCAAGAGTCGCTATTTCTTGGCCAGCTTTAAAGCTTTGTCCAACTTTTAAACTACTTATAGATTTTAAACTTAAGTGTCCGTAAAGGGTGAAAAAATCAACTTCATCTATTTGGTGTTTTAATATTATAGTTGGTCCATAATCCCCAAAATTAGTATTGTTTTTAAAGCTATGTACAACCGCATCAAAAGGGGTAAAAACTCCACTGTTTGCAGGAAGCCATAAGTCTATTCCTAAATGTATGTTTCTACTGTTTTGGCTAGTAGCAGTATTAAAATAATCGCTACGTTGGTATAGGTTTCGTTTTTCTAGATAGCCACCAAAAGCTACCGTTTTATTATTTTTTTCAAGAAAATTTTGCAAATAATTTTCCCATGCATTAGCCGAAGAAATATCGAAAGAATCTAAACTAGAATTCGCACTAGACAAATCGATTGCTACATATTTATTTAATGGAATATCTGGATGCAAAACCGATATTGGAGAAGTACTAATTTGATTTAAAAAAACAGTAAATGCTTTAGAGTCCATACACAATGAGATTAATTTAAAAAACTACAAATATACGAACTACAAGCATAAGGGAAACTAATGCCAAAACAAGCTAATAAATTGCAAATTATAAAACCATAATAAAATAAAAAAGCCCAAGATCTTCACCTTGGGCTCACGCACTAATACTACTA
>JBMZDY010000383.1:0-1341 GCA_049614585.1 Oceanihabitans sp. | reverse complement strand
ATAATCATCAGCATTAATGACAATAAAAGCATTATGAATAAAGCGCCTTGCACACCAAAGCGCATGGGCTGTGCCTAACGGTTTCGTTCTATTTTTAGGTAAAACACATTGCTCGGGTAAATCTGTTATCGATTGAATGGCAATATCTATTTTAATATTTGCATGTGCATAAATTTGTTGTGCTATGGTATTTCCGTTTTTTGCTTCGCGCATTGCAGAAGTTGCGCAAGCTTTATACAGTTCTACTTTATGCGATTGCATTAGCAATTTAAAAGCAAGCATAGTGTCTAGCATGCGTTGTTTATTTTCTTTAGAAATTCGTTCTTTAATAAAAACATCTGCTCCTAAACGAATTGGCACACGTACCAATGAGCTTTTTTTAAATCGCGGTGCTTTACCTTTTTCTATGATAATATTTGCTATTAATAGCCTTACTGCATTCGAGCCAATATCTATAGCTGCATATTTTTTTATATCTAGCATTTAATTATTTAGCTTATTTAAGTAATAGGTATACGTATCGAATTGGGAACGTACTTTTAGTTTCTTATTATGTTTGTATTTATTGTCTTGTTTGCTATTTAATATTCTCGCCTTGACATTGTCGCTCCAGCATATATTAAAAGTATCTATTAGTTCTTGCTTAATTTCCTGATCGTATATAGGACAACTTACTTCTACTCTATTTTCAATATTTCTTGTCATCCAATCTGCTGAAGAAATATATACTTTTGGTTGGTTATTGTTACAAAAAATTGCTAGTCTGGTATGTTCTAAAAATTTATCTACAATACTAATAACTTCTATATTTTCGCTCATTCCTTTAACTCCAGGAATTAAGCAGCAAATACCTCTTACAATCATTTTTATTTTAACTCCAGCACGACTTGCTTCATATAGTTTATCAATCATTTTATGGCTAGAAATACTATTCATTTTTAATTGCATATATGCTGGTTTGCCTGCTTTTACATTTGCTATTTCTTGGTCTATTAATTTAAAATAAGCCGCTTTTGTATAATGAGGCGATTTTATAATATGTTTGTAACGGTAAACGCGGTAATTTGTATCGAAAAAACGAAACACTTTATTAATATCTTTTAGTATTTTTTGATTACTAGTAAACAAAGTATAATCGGTATATATTTTTGCTGTAGACTCGTTAAAATTTCCTGTACTAACAAATCCATATCTTTTAATTTTGTTGTTTTCGGTACGCTCTATTACACACATTTTACTATGTACCTTTAGGCCTTGTACACCAAATACCAAATGCACGCCTTCTTTTTCCATTTGCTCTGCATAATCGATATTTGCTTGTTCGTCGAATCTTGCTTGAAT
>JBMZDY010000382.1:0-1353 GCA_049614585.1 Oceanihabitans sp. | reverse complement strand
GGTTTTGTAAAAGCGAATGCTTTTGGGTTTCCTAACTTAGCACGTTTATCTATTTCAGGTCCAGCTGGATAACCTAGGCCTAGTATTTTTCCGCTTTTATCGAAGGCTTCTCCTACGGCATCGTCTATAGTTTCGCCGATAACTTCCATTTCAAAATAGTTTGAAACTTTTACTATTTGGGTATGTCCTCCAGAAATTGTCATTGCTAAAAAAGGAAAAGGTGGTTTGTTAAAACCTTCTTCATTTATAAAGTGAGCCAAAATATGCGCTTGCATGTGGTTTACCGCAATTAGCGGGATATTTAAGCCATAAGCTAAAGATTTAGCAAAAGAAGTGCCTACTAATAGCGAGCCCATTAATCCAGGACCGCGTGTAAATGCAATTGCATGTAGCATATTTTTAGTAATTCCTGCTTTTTTAATTGCTTGATGTACAACAGGAACAATATTTTGTTGGTGTGCTCTAGAAGCTAATTCTGGAACAACACCACCATATTCTTCATGTATTTTTTGGCTTGCTACAACATTGCTTAAAATTTTTCCGTTAAGTAAAATAGAAGCAGCTGTATCGTCGCAAGAAGACTCAATTCCGAGGATATAAATATTTTGTGAAGACATTACTAAATATTAGGCACAATAATTGTTAATTTTGGCTTCAAAGTTATAACTTTAAAACGTATCAAAAAATTTTTAAAAATAGCATATAAATTAGTAGCTGTATTGTTACTACTTTTCACCATTTTGGTGTTAGTATTTTCTATTCCTGCTGTGCAAACTAGATTGGGTAAATATGTTACCAATTGGGTAAACAGTGAATATGGAACAAATATAAATATTAACCGTGTAGGATTACAGTTTAATGGCGATGTAGAGCTAAAAGAAATTTTAATAAGGGATTATAAAAAAGATACGCTAATTAGTGCTAAAGAATTAAATACTTCTATTCTAAATTTTAGAAACCTTATAAATAGTAAACTGGCTTTTGGTGATATTGATTTAGAAGGCGTTATTTTTAATTTAAAAACCTATAAGGGAGAAACCGATACAAACCTAGATATTTTTGTTGCTCGTTTTGATGAAGAAAACCCAAGAAAATCGGAAAGTGAATTCTTGCTTTCTTCGAGCGATATATCTATTTACAATGGTAATTTTAGGTTAATAGACGAAAATAAAGAGACACCAAGAATTTTAGATTTTTCTAATATAGATATTAACGGAACCAACTTTTTAATACGTGGCCCAAACGTTAGTACACGAATTAATACCTTGTCTTTTAAAGATAGTCGTGGATTAATAATGCAAAATTTATCTACCAATTTTTCGTATACCAAACAAGAAATAAATTTAGCAGATT
>JBMZDY010000381.1:0-1402 GCA_049614585.1 Oceanihabitans sp. | reverse complement strand
CGTAATCTCTAATTGGCTTAACATCAATTTGAGATCCTGGTAAGAATGCTTCGATGCCAAAAACATCTACAATCATACCACCTTTAGTTCTGCATTTTACAAAACCGTTAACGATTTCACCAGTATCGTGTGCATTGTTTACACGATCCCAAGCTTTAATAACTCTAGCTTTACGGTGAGATAATACTAATTGTCCAGTTGCATCTTCACGAACGTCGATTAATACTTCTACTTTATCGCCAACTGTTAAGTTAGGGTTGTAACGAAATTCGTTAAGTGAAATTACACCTTCAGACTTTGCATTAATATCGATAATAGCATCGCGATCTGTAATATGTATTACTTCTCCTTCTACTACTTCGTCGTTTAATGTGTCTACGAAATTTTCTGCTACTAATTTTTCGAATTCTTTTAATTGAGAATCTTCAACCTCATCAATACCTTCTTGGTAGTTGTGCCAATTAAACTCTTTTAAAAACTTTTCTGGATTTGCTTGTGCTTCAGATACTACTGGAGCTTCTACAGCTACTGCTTCGGTTGCTTCAACCTGTGCTTCTTTTGCTTTTTCAGCCATTTAAATAAGATTAATGCAAGCTTTCTTTTTTTTTTTTTGAAATGCTTTACATTAGTTTTTGTATTCTGTTGTATACTAGAAAGATTTGTTGCGATAACACAGCAGAAGTGTTAAAATTGTTTTGTTTGTAATCCTTTTATCTTTCACTATTCGCTAAAAGGAGTGCAAAAATACAATTAAATTTTTGAATGTCAAACCTTTGAACTTGAAAAGTTTAATTTACTTCCAAGAGGATTTACTCGGTAGATTCTAGCGTAATGGTTACTAAGTCGAGTACTTTATTAAATTGCTCGGTTAAGGTAAGATTAGAATTATCAATTTCTATAGCATCTTCGGCTTTTACTAATGGCGAATCTGCTCTGTGCGAATCTATATAATCTCGTTCTTGTACATTATGCAATACGTCTTTATAAGCTACTGCATCGCCTCTACTTATTAGCTCGTCGTATCTGCGTTGTGCTCTTGTTTCTGCAGATGCTGTCATAAAAACTTTAAGCTCTGCATAAGGAAAAACAACGGTTCCTATATCGCGACCATCCATAACAACACCTTTGTCTTTACCCATTTGTTGTTGCTGTTTTACCAATTGGTATCGCACTTCTGGTATTGTAGAAACTTGACTTACAAAACTAGATACTTCTAGGGTTCTTATTTTATTTTCTACGTTGGTATTATTTAAAAATACTTCGGCAAAACCTAAATCTGGATTAAAAGTAAAATGAATTTTTATTTCGTGAAGCTTCGATACCAAACCTTCTATATTAAAATGGTCTTTGTCTATAAAATTTTGTTGCATAGCAAAAAGTGTAACTGCACGATACATGGCTC
>JBMZDY010000380.1:0-1402 GCA_049614585.1 Oceanihabitans sp. | reverse complement strand
GTTTGCGCACATTGTCATGTTGATGCTGGTCCAGATCGTAAAGAAATTATGACGATTGAAACGATGCAACAATGTTTAGATGTCATCAAAAAAACTGGAGCACATACTTTAGATTTAACTGGTGGCGCACCAGAAATGAACCCTAATTTTCGGTGGTTTGTAGAAGAAGCTTCTAAGGCAGGAATAAAAGATTTTATTGTTCGTTCTAATCTAACTATTATTCGTGCTAACAAAAAATATTACGACTTACCAGATTTTTTTAATAAGCATAATGTACATGTAGTATCTTCTATGCCACATTGGACAAAAGGAAAAACCGATAAGCAACGTGGCGATGGTGTTTTTAGCCAATCGATACAAGCCTTACAAGATTTAAACGCAATTGGTTATGGAATGCCAAATAGTAATTTAAAATTAGACTTGGTTTACAATCCTTCAGGAGCATTTTTACCTGGAGATCAAGCTTCTTTAGAAAAAGATTTTAAAAAAGCTTTGCAACAAGATTTTAATATTCAGTTTCATAATTTATTTGCGATAACAAATTTGCCAATTAGTAGGTTTTTAGATTACTTAATTGCTTCCGAGAATTACGAAGAGTATATGTATGCTTTAGTAGAAGCGTATAATTCTTCAGCAGTAAAAAATGTAATGTGTACCAATACTATTTCTATTAGTTGGGATGGTTATTTATACGATTGCGATTTTAACCAAATGTTAAAATTACCAGTGCAAAGTAAAGTAAAACACATTTCTAACTATAACGAAAGTTTATTACAAGATAGAAATATAGTAATTTCGCAGCATTGTTATGGCTGTACAGCAGGAGCAGGAAGTAGCTGTCAAGGCACAGTTGCATAATTCTTGTGTAGACAGGAATCTCATTATTATGAAAATAAAAATATTTTATATACTCGCATTTTTTTTAGTAACCCAAACAAGTGTTGCACAAAAAACCTTACTACAATTATTAGAAAAGTATAATAATAATAGTGTGCCATATTTAAAAGTTACCGAGTTAGAAACATGTTTTAACCAGGTTGTAATTCTAGATGCAAGAGAAAAAAAGGAGTATCAAGTAAGTCATTTAAAAAATGCAATTCATGTAGGGTTTAAAAATTTTAGTCTAAACCATACAACCAAACAGTTAAAAAATAAAGAAGTACAGATAGTGGTTTATTGTTCTCTTGGCGTACGATCGGAAAAAATAGCAATACAATTGCAAGAAGCAGGATATACCAATGTATATAATTTGTATGGCGGTATTTTTGAATGGAAAAACAACAACAATCCTGTGTATAATTTAGATAAAATCGAAACACAAGATGTACATGCATATTCCAAAAATTGGGGAACATGGTTATTAAAAGGAAATAAAATATACAGTAATTAATACAAGGCAGTG
>JBMZDY010000379.1:0-1416 GCA_049614585.1 Oceanihabitans sp. | reverse complement strand
GTGTTGATAATACAGATGTAGACGATTCTAAACTATACACACAACCAGAAGAAGTAGCCTATGCTTACGAAGAGTTAATGAAAGTAAGTCCTAACTTCACAATAGCAGCTGCATTTGGAAACGTACATGGTGTATACAAACCAGGAAACGTTAAACTAACACCAGAAATATTAAAAAACTCGCAAGAATTTATTTCTAAAAAATATAATGTACCTCACAACCATATAGACTTTGTTTTCCATGGTGGTTCTGGGTCTACCCTTGCAGAAATTCGCGAAGCAATAGGTTATGGTGTTATTAAAATGAACATCGATACCGATATGCAATTTGCATTTACCGAAGGGGTTAGAGATTACATTTTAGAAAAAGCAGATTATTTACAAAAACAAATTGGTAATCCAGAAGGAGACGATTTACCAAACAAAAAATACTACGATCCAAGAAAATGGCTACGTGAAGGAGAATTAACTTTTGTAGAACGTCTTAAAAAATCTTTCGAAGATTTAAATAACGTAAACACACTATAATACAGTATAGCAAATAACAAATTAAACATAAAGCTTTAATTTTGTAATATTGTAGTAACCAATCGAAATTAAAAAATACATTTCGATAACTAAAAAATCTAAAAATCATTTATCCATATGGCTTGGTTTAAAAGAAAAGAAAAAGGAATTCATACCTCAACACAGGAAAAAAAAGATACTCCTAAAGGATTGTGGTATAAATCTCCAACAGGAAAAATAGTAGACACAAAAGAGCTAGCTAAAAACTTTTATGTTAGCCCAGAAGATGGATACCATGTACGTATAGGCAGTAACGAATATTTCGAAATTTTATTCGACGATAATAAATACAAAGAACTAGACGAAAAACTAGAGTCTAAAGATCCTTTAAAATTTGAAGACACTAAAAAATATCCAGACCGTTTAAAAACAGCACAAGAAAAAACGAAATTAAAAGATGCAGTACGAACTGCTGTTGGAAAATCGAAAGGTAAAGATCTAGTAATTGCATGTATGGATTTCAATTTTATTGGAGGCTCCATGGGAAGCGTAGTAGGAGAAAAAATTGCGCGAGCAGGAGAATATGCTTTAAAAAAGAAAGTACCATTTATGATTATTTCAAAATCTGGTGGCGCAAGAATGATGGAAGCTGCTTTATCGCTTATGCAATTAGCAAAAACCTCAGCAAAATTAGCCCAACTAGCAGATGCAGGATTACCATATATTTCCTTATGTACCGACCCTACAACTGGAGGTACCACAGCATCTTTTGCAATGCTAGGCGATATTAATATTAGCGAACCTGGTGCATTAATTGGTTTTGCTGGCCCTAGAGTTGTACGCGATACTACTGGACAAGAATTACCAGAAGGTTTTCAAACTTCTGAGTTTTTATTAGAGCATGGTTTTC
>JBMZDY010000378.1:0-1417 GCA_049614585.1 Oceanihabitans sp. | reverse complement strand
GTTATTTGCTTTTAAATAAGCATTAAAAAGTTCGGCGTAGGTTTGTGGTTTTTCTTTTTTGGTTTTTGTTAAGTTTTCATTCGATACAATAAACAACTGTTCTACTGCACGAGTACAGGCCACATATAATAGGTTTATATTATCTAGTTCTAGAGCTGCTTCATGCGTTTCATATATTTGTTGCCCAACTTCTCCATATTCCCCAAACTTTTTATTATAGTTTAATAAAGTGCATGTAAACCCTTGATAGTTTTCGGCTTGTAATGGAAACCACTCTTTTGGTTCTACTTCTTTATAGATATTTAAATCGGCATACGGGAAAATTACTACTGGAAACTCTAGTCCTTTCGATTTATGAATAGTCATAATTTGAACTGCATTTTGCTCTAATGGCGCAACAATACTTAAGCTTTCTTTTTTTGCTTCGGCATGCTCTAAAAAACCTAGCAGATTGCTTCCTTGTTTTTGGCTATAGGTTAAAACAAAATCGAGATAAAACTGTACGTATGCATTTGGTTTTTTTACTAATGCAAAGTTTTGTACTATGGTTTCTACCAATTCGTATAATGGTAATTGTATTAGTTTATTAGGATTTATATATATGTTATAAGACTCTAATGCTTTAAAAATTTGAAATAACGGTTTTTTAACCAGCTTACTAAAAAAAGCATGTTTGTCTTCTACTTGAAATTTTTTGACTAAAAAATTCAATACCAATATTTTTATTTCTTCGTTATTAGGTTGTACTAAAAGCTGTAAAACATGGTTTATAAATTGAACCGTTGTACTTTTAAAAATCAACATGGTTTCTGAAGATATAATAGGTACTCCTGCTGCATGTAAAAATTGTGCAATCGCAACTCCTTGATCTTTTTTTCGTACTAATACACAAATATCTTTGTATTGAAAATTATTTTCTTGACAAAACTTAATGTTTTCTAGTACTTTTTCAGGGAAAACTACATCTCGTTCTTGGTCTTTTAAAACTAAAAAATCTAATTGCACATAGCCTTCTTCCGTTTTAAAAGTATTTTGGTTTGCACCTTGGTAATACAAGTTTTTATAATCTGCATTACTAAAAACCATTGTAGAAACCTGTTTAAAAAAAGCATTATTAAACTTTATAATCTCTTCTAAACTTCTATAATTAGTAGGTAAATTATCTACAAATTGTTCTATAGGAAATGGCTGTGCTTTTTTGGTGTACAAATTTATAAACTGTTCTGCTTCGCCTCCTCGCCATCTATAAATGGCCTGTTTGGCATCGCCTACCAACATAGCCGTACCTTGTTCTTGCTTTAGGTTTTCGGCAAGTAAAGAATTTTCAATAAGCGGTTTTAAATTTCCCCATTGTAATTTAGAGGTATCTTGAAACTCGTCTATAAAATAATGCTTAAACTTTTCGCCCATACGCTCG
>JBMZDY010000377.1:0-1448 GCA_049614585.1 Oceanihabitans sp. | reverse complement strand
TTTTTTATTGTATATATTAAACGTAAATTTGCACAACAAACAATAAAATTATGCCAGGATTTGAGTTATTTGGCGCACCAGAGCGCAAAGAACTAAACGATGTTTTAGAGAATGGAGTTTTAATGCGTTATGGATTTGATGCCATGCGAAATGGACATTGGAAAGCAAAAGACCTAGAAAAAGAACTACAAGACCAACTGCAAGTAAAGCATGCGCAATTGGTATCTAGTGGTACAGCAGCAGTAAGTATAGCATTGGCAGCAGCTGGAATTGGAGCAGGAGATGAGGTGATCATGCCTACATTTACTTTTGTAGCTAGCTTTGAAGCCATAATGATGCTTGGTGCAATCCCTGTTTTAGTAGATATAGACGATACACTTACCCTAAGCCCAGAAGCGGTTACCAATGCCATAACAAGCAAAACCAAAGCGGTTATGCCTGTGCATATGTGTGGTAGTATGGCAAATCTAGATGCTTTAGCTGTTATTTGTAAAGCGCATAATTTAATTCTTATTGAAGATTCTTCGCAAGCAACCGGAGCCAGTTATAAAGGCAAGCCACTAGGTAGTTATGGCGATTTAGCTTGTTTATCGCTAGATTTTGTTAAAATTATTACTGCTGGCGAAGGTGGTGCTGTACTTACAAACAACGCAAAATATGCATTGCATGCCGATCACTTTAGCGATCATGGTCACGACCATAAAGGCAACGATAGAGGAGCAGAAACCCATCCGTTTTTAGGCTATAATTTTAGGATTTCAGAACTGCATGCCGCTGTTGGTTTAGCGCAGTTACGAAGATTAAAAGAGTTTGTTGCTATTCAGAAAAAAAACTATAGTATTATTCGGGAGGCTTTAGCCGAAATTCCAGAGGTAGTTTTTAGAACGGTTCCTACAGGAGGCGAAGAGAGTTATTCGTTTTTAAGTTTCTTTTTACCAGATTTAGAAATAGCTCGTAAAGTTTCGACAGCATTTAAAGAAAATGGGGTAGATGCGTGTTTTCATTATTACGATAATAGCTGGCATTATATTAGAAAATGGGAGCATTTAAAAGAATTGAAAACCTTATATCCTATTCCTGCCGAAGTGAAAAACGGAATGCAATATCTAGAAACAAAAGATTTTTCGAAATCGGATGCTTTTATAGGAAGAAATATTTCTTGTTTAATAAAACTATCGTGGACAGAAGCTGAGGTAAAACAACGTGCCGAAAAAATGAAAGAAATAATTAAAGCAATGCTTTAATTTATAATTCCGATTTCGGAAAACATTTTTTTTAATTCTTTAATTTCCGCTTGGTTTTTTAATTCGGTTATATCTCTTTTTTTTCCGCTTTTTAATTTTAAAGAGAATCTCTTTTTACCTAATATGGACTTTTCTGTTAATCGTTCTATTTTTTCAATAGGAATTATTTCTATTGTAGATTTTTTAAAAATTAATAAGTATAAT
>JBMZDY010000376.1:0-1457 GCA_049614585.1 Oceanihabitans sp. | reverse complement strand
GGCAAATAGTATTTTGCTTGTGCTTCTATCGCTAAAGCATACGAGTTTATTTGGCGTTCGTTTAATTCTCTTAGAGCTTGTTTAACATCATTAATTCCGTACTTTCCTTCGTATTTATCATAGTCGTTAGGTTTGCCATCAGATATTAATATTACCCATTTATTTTTAGTATCTCGTTTATCTAACAATGCGCCAGAATGACGTAATGCTGCTCCTATTCTAGTATAACCACTAGGCTCTACTGCACCAACTCGAAACTTGGCTTTATCCCAATTATCATCAAAACCTTTTAGCGTTAAGTACGTGGAATGGTTTCTGGTTTTCGAATAAAAACAATCGATAGAGAAATCGATATTAAATTCGTTTAAAATTTCACCAAATAAAATAGACACTTGTTTTTCTACATCTATTACGCGATTTCCAGCTGCATAACCATCGCTAGAAAGACTTACATCTAAGAGCAATAGTATGGATAAATCTTTTTCTTTTTTTCGTTTAGAAAGGTAGATCTTTTCGGAAGGTGTTTGTCTAGATTTAACATCGATAAACAAATCGGTTATTGCATCTATATCAAACTCTTCGCCTTGTCTTTGTCTACGTTGTTGTTGGTATTTATTATTTACAGTGGTTAGCATTTTACGCAATCCTACTAAGGTAGACCTGTTATCGTTTAAAGTTTTTTTATAATAATTTACGTCGGTTTCTAATTGCGTTTTAGGGTATACTTTACAAAAATTTTCTTTGTACTTTCTATTGGCATAATTCCATTCGTCATACAATAAATGGTATGCTTTACTATTATTTTCTGCGCTTTCTAATACGGTTGTATTCTCGATAAAATCTGCTTGGTAAACCGAATGTGCAGTATCGTCTACACGAACGGTAAATTTCATGTTTACCTCATCTAGTGCATTAGAATGGTCGTCAAGATCGTCGTCGCCATCCATATCTCTAAAATTACCTCCAAATTCTTCTGCTGTTTCTACTTTTTCAAATTGATGTTGTAATACAGCATCTTCCATTTGTTTTTGATCGATTTGTACAGAAATAATTTCTTCTACTGCCTTCGACTTTAATACTGTTTTTGCTTGTTCTGGATTTGCTTGTTTTACTTTATCTGAAAAATTATGTAGTTGTTTTTGAGAATCTTCGTTAGGAGAATCTTTCATCCATTTTCCATATACAAAAGAATAATCTGCTGGATTTTTGCTAGTAGATATGCTTTTATAATGCTTTAAAAAATCGTTAACATAGTCTTCTACAATTGGAAACTGTTCTTTTAATTCGCGCATTACTTGTGGTGCAGTTTCTAATGCTTTTTGTTGTGATTCTAGCGAATCGTGTTCTATATTATCTTTCCAATTAAGATTTAAATTTTTTTGAACAGAAAGGTATAGTATACGGAATAAGTAAAAAGACGCATTTGCTTCTGTTGTATTAAATTCTTGAAATTTTTC
>JBMZDY010000375.1:0-1481 GCA_049614585.1 Oceanihabitans sp. | reverse complement strand
TGTTAAAATCATGTATTAGTTTAAATTATATATGGAATTTAATTTTCGAATTTGTTCTGGTCTACCTAGTACTATTATTTTTGCATTGGCAACTAAATTTTGCTCTGCTTCTGGGTTTACTATATACTCGCCATTTTCGTTTTTATACCCAATAACAGTACAACCAGTTTGTTTTCGTAAATCTAAATCGCGAATGGTTTTTACTTGCGAAGTATCGTACAGTTTTTCTATTGCAATTTCTTCAATATTTATATTCGATTCACCTACAATAGAAAGGTTATCTATAAACTCTATTAAATCTGGAACCACTACTAGTGATGCCATATGGTCGCCACCTATTCTATCTGGAAGTATTACATTATTAGCTCCAGCTAGTTTTAGTTTTTTATACGAAGTTTCTTGCGATGCTCTACTTATAATACGCATTTGTTTATTTATTTGTCTTGCAGAAAGCACAACAAATAAGTTATCGGCATCGTTTGGTAATGCCGAAATTAAGGTATGTGCACGATCTATTCCTGCTTGTAATAAAATCTCATCTTCATTTGCATTACCTAACACAAAGGAAACTTTTTCGCTTTGGTGTTTGTCTATTATATCTTTATCTTTTTCTATTACTACAAACGGTTTTTTATAGGCTATAAGCTTTATTGCTGCTTGTTTACCGTTTCTACCATAACCACAAATAATAATGTGCTTTTGCAGTGCATCAATCTTTTTCTGCATTTTTTTCTGTTTTAATTCGTTCAAATCATTTTTGCTCAAAATATATTCGGTAATTACTGTTAAAGCATAACCTACAATAATAACACTTGTTAATATTAAAAATATAGTAAATACTTTTGATGCTGGATCTAATGGTTGTACTTCGCCATAACCAACCGTTGTAATGGTTATAACTGTCATGTAAAGCGAATCTACCCAAGAATAGCCAGACAAGCCTTTAAAACCTACAACGCCAATAAACAATAAAATTAAAAGCAAACTTATTGCTGTATAAATTTTAGTTCTAAAAAATTTTAATAGTGGGTTTTTCATAAATTATAAATCGAAAACGGAAGATCTTTTGGTATACAAACTATCTTTTATTCGTATCCAAAATGCTAAAAATAAATACAATGCAAACCCAAAACCTAAAGTTACAAAAGTGAGATATATAAATGTAGTTCGCACAACTTTTGCTCGCATGCCCAATCTATCGGCAATACGTTTACATACATAATACCCATGCTTTTGAAAGTATAATAGTATGCTATAAAAAATGTTCATGTTGCAATTTAGTTAATTGGTTTGATAAATTCCTATTCCGTTTTTTATAATTCTAAAAATAAATTTTAATATTTAATTTTTAGCAGCTAGCAACTTATTTCCAATTGCGCATTGTAAGCATTTATTTTTATCGCAATATTCAGTTTTAAGTTGTAGTAATGCTTGGCTTTGCATAGCAGATTTAGAGATTGGTTTTAATTGTTGGAATTTTG
>JBMZDY010000374.1:0-1499 GCA_049614585.1 Oceanihabitans sp. | reverse complement strand
CTTCGGTCCATTTTTTCCAACTTTTTCCAGCGTTTATAGATACATACAAACCATCGTCTGTACCCAAAAACAAAAGATTGGATTCTTCTAAATCTTCTATAATAGACAAAGTGTAGCTACTTACATCGTTTTCGTCTACAATGCGTTCCCAGGTTTTACCATAATTTGTTGTTCTGTAGGCATAAGGTGTATAATTAAAACGTCTATAATCGTTAGCAATTAATAGCGCTTCGCCTTTGTTTTTATTGCTTGCTTTAATTTGTGCAATCCAACTTCCGCTAGGTAATCCTTTAATGTTTTTTGTTACTTCATTCCATGTATTTCCACTGTCTTGAGTAATATGTACTTTTCCATCGTCTGTACCAATCCAAAGCATATCTTTTTCAACAGGAGAAGGTTCTATAACTAGAATGGTACAATGGTTTTCTGCTCCTGTAGCATCCATTGTTAAACCACCACTTTCCTGCTGTTTTAATTTATTAGGATCGTTACTGGTTAAATCTTTAGAAATAATTTTCCATGTTAAACCCTTATCGGTTGATTTGTGTACAAACTGACTTCCAAAGTAAACCGTGCTATTGTTAAAAGGGTCTATATTTATTGCAGCATTCCAATTAAAACGAAGTTTAACTTTTGGGTCTGCATGTGTTGGTCTTACCGAAAAATTATTTCCAGTTTTCCAATCGTAATAACTTACATATCCTTGTTGGCTCATTGTCCAACCATATCTTGAATTATCTTTGTCTGGAATTACATCAAACCCATCACCAAAACTAATTTCTTGCCAATACGAGTTTCGAATGCCTTGCGAACGCCAAACGTAAGCAGGACCACGCCAGGAACCATTATCTTGCATGCCTCCATAAACATTATATGGAAACTCATTATCTACATTTATATGATAGAATTGTGCTACCGGAAGGTTTCCTATAAAACGCCACGTTTTTCCACCGTCTTTAGTAATATTTAGTCCACCATCGTTTCCATCTATCATAAAATTACCATTACTAGGATGAATCCACCAGGCATGATGGTCTGGATGTACGCCATTATCTACACCATAAGCAGGCATAAGTTGTTTGAAATTTTTCCCACCATCTTCACTTACATTTACATAGGTGTAAATAGAATATAATCTATTCTCATTTTGTGGATTTACATAAATTTCGGAATAGTAAAACGGACGATTACCAATATCATTTTTGGCATTAATTTTTTTCCATTTAAAGCCTCCATCCTCACTTTTATATAATGCATTTTTTTTAGCTTCAATTAATGCATAAACTATATTTGGTTTACTTGGTGCTATTGCGATACCTATTCTACCTAGGTCGCCTTTTGGAAGCCCTTCTTTGTCGGTTAGTTTTTTCCATGTTTTTCCACCATCGTGTGTCATGTGCAATCCAGAACCTTCACCACCAGATTTAAAAAACCAAGGGTCTCTTTTGTGTTCCCATAAAGCTGCAATTAGTTTATTTGGGTTTGTTGGATCCATTACC
>JBMZDY010000373.1:0-1505 GCA_049614585.1 Oceanihabitans sp. | reverse complement strand
TGTTGTAGCTTAGGTATGGTTTTAATTCGGTTTTTATGAAGCGTATTTGCAATTTCTTGTAATTTACTGGTTACCAATTTAATGGCTGCTTCTTTTTGCTCTATATCACTATCTAGGTTTTGGGTTGCAGCAACTTTTTGTTCTAATTGGTTTTTAATAGTAAGTAATTCCGCAGTATCTTTTGCAACATGCTTTTGCATTAAATTATGCAAGGTTTGCAATTTGGTATTTACTACTTCTAGCCTATTTGGGTTTGCATCTAGGCTTTCTTGCTGGGCTTCTATTTCGGTTAAGGTATCGTCTAAATCTATTAAGTTACTTTGTACTCTTGCAAACAGTTCTTGGTAATTTTTTGCATAACTAGTAAGTTGTTGCAAATTGTTTTTAAGCTGGGTAAGCAAACTAATAATTCCAAGGTCTTCGTTTTGTAATAACTGATGTGCATGCTCTAGTTTTTCTTGAATTACCTCTATATTGTTAAGCGTTTCGTATTCTTCTTCTAGCTGTTCTAGCTCGCCATCTACTATATTTGCTTGTTGTAACTCGGTTAGTAAAAACACCGAATAGTCTTGCTCTTTTATTGCTTGTGCTTGCAAGGTTAATAAGTCTTGCTTTTCTTTTTGCAACTGCTTATAACTGTTTAATTGCGTTTGGTAGTTTTGTAAATGTTTAGAATTATTAGCCAATGCATCTACTACTTGAAACTGAAAATTATTTTCTGCAAGTTGTAATGTTTCTTGTTGCGAATGCACATCTATTAGTTTTTCACCTAGTGCCTGTAAACTGTTTAAATTTACAGGAGTATCGTTTATAAATGCTCTAGATTTTCCGGAAGGTAAAATTTCGCGACGTATAATGGTTTGGGGTTCGAAATCTAGATCGTATACTTGAAATAGGTTTTCTAATGCGTAGTTAGTAATATCGAAAACTGCTTCGATTACGCATTTTTTTTCTTTGTTTTTTAAGCTTTTTAAATCTGCTCTTTTTCCTAATATTAACGATAATCCGCCTAGTAGTATCGATTTACCTGCACCAGTTTCTCCTGTAATAATAGTAAAACCAGAGTTAAAATTAACTTGCAGGTTATCTATTAATGCATAGTTTTTTATGGAAAGTGCCGTTAACATTCTTGTAGTTAAAAAGTTATACTATAAAAAAGTAGAATTCTGCCTTTGCAGGAATGACAAATTAAAACTTAATATTACGCCATTTACTAGAATAAGTTGGTGCTACTCTATTTAATGTGCTTACCACTTCGCTTACATCTATATTTGGGCCGCCAGAAAATATTTGTTCAATCTCATCGGCTTTAGCATCAAAAAAAGTACGTGCTAAAAAAGAATTTGGTCTTTGCCTATGCACAACTAACATTTGCGATATAGCCTTTGCTATAGCATTTTTAGCTTCTTTGTCGTTTTTATGCATTATATCTAGTCCTTTTCTATGGTAGCTATAATTTACTTTTCTAAAGGTTTCAAAAGTTTGCGAAAGCATATTGTTTATTA
>JBMZDY010000372.1:0-1512 GCA_049614585.1 Oceanihabitans sp. | reverse complement strand
AACAAAAAATTATGTCCGTTTTAGTATATACAGAATCCGAACAAGGAAAATTTAAAAAAGTAGCTTTCGAAGTTGCTTCCTACGCAAAAGCTGTTGCCAATCAATTAGGTACTACAGTTACTGCAGTTACCATAAATGCAGAAGATACTAGTGCATTAGGAAATTATGGTGTAGACAAGGTATTAAATGTTAGCCAGTCGCAATTAGAAGAATTTAATGCAAATGCTTATGCTGCTGTTTTAAAACAAGCTGCAGAAAAAGAAAACGCTAAAGTTGTAGTAGTAAGTTCTAGCGCAGATAGTAAATATGTAGCGCCATTATTAGCAGTAGGTTTAGAAGCAGGATTTGCATCAAACGTAGTAGAAGCGCCAGTAAGCACTTCTCCCTTTACCGTAAAAAGAACTGCTTTTACAAACAAAGCATTCAATTTAACTACTATTAACACCGAAACTAAATTAGTAGCTGTTTCTAATAATGCTTTTGGTTTAGTAGAAAACACAGCGAGTGCGACTACCGAAGATTTTTCACCTAGCATACCAGACTATACCGTTAAAGTAGAAGCAGTAGATAAAGCTAGTGATAAAGTAAGTATTGCAGATGCAGAAATTGTAGTTTCTGCAGGTCGTGGATTAAAAGGTCCAGAAAACTGGGGAATGGTTGAAGAACTTGCCGAAGTTCTTGGCGCAGCAACAGCTTGCTCGAAGCCAGTAAGCGATTTAGGATGGAGACCACATAGCGAACACGTAGGCCAAACTGGTAAACCAGTAGCATCCAATTTATACATTGCTATAGGTATCTCTGGTGCAATACAGCATTTAGCAGGTATTAATGCCAGTAAAGTAAAAGTGGTAATAAATACAGACCCAGAAGCTCCTTTCTTTAAAGCAGCAGATTACGGTGTAGTAGGCGATGCTTTTGAAGTTATACCTAGCTTAATAGAAAAATTAAAAGCCTTTAAAGCACAGCAATAAATATTTTTTTATAAATTGTATTTATAAAAGGACTGTTTAAATTTTGTTTTGTCCTAATTTAAACAGTCTTTTGTGTTCTTAATTATGAGTTTAGTTAAATTAAACATAAAAGGAATTTCGTATAGCCAAACCCAAAATGGCGCTTACGCATTAATTTTAAACGAGGAGAACGGCGACCGCAAACTCCCTATAGTAATTGGTGCTTTCGAAGCACAATCTATAGCTATTGCACTAGAAAAAGAAATTCGCCCGCCACGACCATTAACACACGATTTATTTAAAAATTTTGCAGATCGTTTCGATATTGTTGTAAAACAAGTAATTATTCACAAATTAGTAGATGGTGTATTTTACTCTAGTTTAATATGCGAAAGCAATAATATAGAAGAAATTATTGATGCTAGAACTAGCGATGCCATAGCACTTGCTTTACGTTTTCAAGCACCAATTTTTACCTATAAAAACATTTTAGATAAAGCTGGAATTTATTTAAAAGCAAATCCTGAAAAAACCGAAGCAAATACAGAAGAAGAAGTGCTAT
>JBMZDY010000371.1:0-1533 GCA_049614585.1 Oceanihabitans sp. | reverse complement strand
TGTAAAATAGTGGTTACTAATAAAGCTTCTCTAGAAGCAACAATATTTTTTGATATTTGTTGATTTATTGCATCTAATTCTTTTTCCTTATATGCTTTTCCAATTGGATTGTATCTAAAATTTATTACTGCAAGTGTAGCAGGAGATATAACTTCCCAATTAGGGCTTTTGCGCAAATGTTCTTCTACTTCTTCGGCTAAATCTATAGAATAGCTAACAGCTTTTTTAAATGCGGAAAGCCCGAAGGTTTTCATAGACATATAAAACTTTAACGCTCTAAAGCGTCTAGTAAGTTGTATACCATGATCGTAAAAATTAATTTCAGAAGTATTCCCTTCAATATCTCTTAAATACTCTGGTTTTTCGGTAAAAGTTTGGCTTAGCCATTTATGATTTCTTACCAATAAACAACCCATTTCATAAGGTTGGTATAACCATTTGTGTGGATCGATTGCTAATGAATCTGCTTTCTCTATACCTTTTAATAATTGGCTTCCTTTTTTAGATAACACAGCTGCTCCACCATAAGCACCATCTATATGAAACCATAGTTTTTCGGTTTTACATATTTTGGCAATTTCGTTTAAAGGATCTACACTTCCAGTATTAGTAGTTCCTGCGGAAGCTATAATGCAAAACGGTTGTAAGCCTTCTAATCTATCTTTGGCAATGGCATTTTTAAGTTTATTAATAGCCATTTTAAATTCAATATCTGTAGGAATAATTCGTATTTGTTCTTTTTTAAAACCTAAAACACGAATAGCTTTAATGTTTGAAGAATGCGCTTGGTCTGATAAATAGATAATTGCTTTCGAGAAATCATCGCCACAACGTTGTCTTCTTGCTGTAACCAATGCAGTAAGATTCGCCATAGAACCACCACTTGTAAAAATTCCACCACCTTTTTTGGTAGGAAATTTAAAGAGTTTTAATAACCAATGCATGGTTACAATTTCTAATTCTGCAGCAGCTGGTGAAGCTGCCCAACCACCAGAAAAAATATTAAATCCAGTTGCTAGAGTGTCTGCCATAACACTAACATAATTACTAGGTCCTGGAACAAAGGAATACGATTTTGGATGCGATACTATATTACTATTAGGAAGTACTTTTTGAGTTACAAAGTCTAAAACCTCTTTATAATTAGTAGCTTCATCTGGAGCTTCGGTTTTAAAAAGTAAATCCATTTCTTCTCTAGAAGCTACTGCAACAGGTTTTTTTGAGTTTTCTGTGTCAAAATGTTCTACAATGGTATCAATAACTTGATAGCCATATTGTTTCATTTCTTCTTTACTTAATTGCAATTTATGTGAGTTGTCCATTAAGGGCATTTATTTTTAATTTTAGTTGAAGTTGTATTTAGGAAACATAGAATTTTTTTTAATGACAATCTATAGCACTTGCAGCTGTTTCTATAATTGGAGCAGGAGAGAGGTACGGAATTCCTAATCCTAAACCACGAAGTATAAATAACAAACCAATAATTATTACAAAAATTGGAATAGCTTTTTGAATGCGTTGTTTCATTTTAGT
>JBMZDY010000370.1:0-1540 GCA_049614585.1 Oceanihabitans sp. | reverse complement strand
ACGAGGTACAAGTGCAGGAAAACTAGACCAAAGAAGCGCAAGAGAATATGTAACACATTTAATAGAATTATTAAAAGATGAAAGTGCATCGTTTTCCTTTTTAAATAACGATTTTTTGTATTCAAACTTAAAGCAACTAAACCAAACGATTTCCTTATTAGAAAAAAAAGTAACCAATTCTAATACTGCACTTACCGAAGTAAATTATGCTACTCTAGAGCCATATAGTAAAAAAGAAAACTTACTAGTAGAATATTGGACAACAAATGGCGAAGAAGCTAATAACATAAAATCTGGTAGCCCTATAGAAGTATATAAAGCAATAGGAATAAAACAAAAAGGGAATTATTTATTAAGCACTACTTTTTCTGGGAAAAACAAATTAAATATGGAAGAGCGCCTCAATGCCTATCGATATGCATTGTTGTCTAGAGAACGTATTGTTACAAAAGAAGATATAAAAGCTCTTTGCTATACGATATATAATAATAAAATAGAACAGGTAAAAATAAGTAAAAGTTATAGTAATAATATAGGGCTAACAAAAGGAATTAGCCAATGTATAGAAATTGCATTGCATCCTAATAAAGATGTACCATACAATGCCAATGAGTGGCAATCGTTAAACAGTAATTTACTACTTAATTTAGAAAAAAAATCGTTAAATATATTTCCATATAAAATAAAAATAGTAAATTAAATAAAATTTAATAGCCTAATACACAATGCTTAATAATATAAACACATCTAATCATTTAGATAAAATGGTAGTCTATTTATTTGCGGCAACTTTTTTAGTTTCTGCAACCGTTTTTGCAATTAAATACACGCAATATACACCTTGTGAAGATGTACGTTTTACTATAAATGCAAAAGATTTTACCGTAGATAAAATTATTCGATTTGAAGATAATACAAATGGTGCAAAATCTTGGGAATGGCATTTTGGCGATAGCACGATTACATCACAAAATAAAACACCAATTCATGTTTTTAAAAAGCCAGGCGAATATAAAGTGCATTTAAGAGTAAATGGAATATGCGAAAAAACAGAAATAGTAGCAATAAAAGCTAGAAAAGTAAATATAGACTCGACAAAGTTTCCTGTATTTAGCATACCAGAAAGTATAGTAGTTGGTGAGCCATTAAAAATAATAGATCAAACCATAAATGCCAAAACTTGGGAATGGCGTTTTGGGGAAACCGCAAAAGTAAACGCTACAGAAAAAGAACCAGAATACACGTATACAGAACCAGGTTTAAAAACCATATCCTTAATTGTAAACGGAAACTTAAATTACATAACCAAAAAGAAAATTAATGTTTTACCAAAAATTGTAAAAGAAGAAGTTATAGCTGCAGTACCAGATAACGACGATGCTTGGAAAATTAAAAACAAACCAAATAACGATATAATTGGAATTAAAGATAAGCCAGCAGACGAGCCTAAAGAAAAAGAAATCCCTTATATAAGTGAAGCAGCATTTGAAAAAAAATTACTAAAACTAGCCGATGAAAAATTAAACCCTAGCGCTTTTCA
>JBMZDY010000369.1:0-1569 GCA_049614585.1 Oceanihabitans sp. | reverse complement strand
GTTTTCTAAAGGTAGAAAAAAGTGCCTAGCGTCTTGTTCTTCTTTTTTGTATGTTTTTCTTAATTCTGTATATGTAATTGAAGTGTTTTTTGTGTCTTTAGTATGAAAAAGCCCTTCTGGTAACTGATCGTATAAACCGTTTCTACTTAAATTTACGTGTAGTTTATTGTCTTCTATTAAACCTATATCTAATATATCTCGTCTATGCGATCTTTTAAAGGCGCTTTTATGGTGAACAACAACGTCTTTATTGGTTAAGTTCGAGTTTTTTTGAAGCTCGGCTATTATAACTTCTGCTTTTAGATTTTGATATACTGTAATAAGTTCTTCAAAAATATGTTCTAGTTCGCTTTTTTGCATTCACATAAAATTAATGATTTATTCTCCTTCCTCCTGCAACAAAACGTTGTACCCAAAAAGCATTAGATAAGTCGCTAATTTTTACACCACTGCTTCCAGTATCTCTTGTGTAAGATGTTGCATGAATAAATTTATTATTGCTTAAATAAATGCCAACATGGCTTATTACATTGCTATTCTCACCAGATCCTTTAAAGAATATTAAATCGCCTTCTTGTAGGTATTCTTTACCTTGAAATTTATCGGTAAGTTTAGATTTAAATTGTTTTTCTGCAGTACGTTCTATATACATATCGTATACTTTAATATAAAATCTTTGTGTAAACGATGAGCAATCTATTCCTTCTTTGGTTTCGCCTCCTAATAGGTACTTGGTTCCAATCCATGTTTCTAAAAATGTATATAATGTATTGTTTGTAATATTATTTGGATCTGTATTTAAAAGCTGCGCATATTTTTCTTGTAAACTTTTATCTATAGCATTTTCTACCACTGTAGTTTCTTCGTAAACTAGAGGTTCTTCTTCTTCTTCGCCTTTGTTTTTTTTCTTATCTTTTTTTAGCTTCTTTTTCTTTTTATTTAGCTCTTTTTCTTCTTTTTCTTTTTCCTTTTGTGCGTTTTTTAATTTTTTCTGATTTTCTTTTTCTGCTTTTTTTGCATTTTTAAGCTGCTCTTTAATTTCTTTTTCTCTACGCTTTCGTTCTTTTTTATTAACCGAAAATCGTATTTGACTCATATTAAGGGTTTTGTTTTTTACTATTTCTATTAAGAAATACTTGGTGTCGTAATTTTGTTTGGTAACTGTAACTACATGTTCTCCTAAGGGCATATTAGCTGCAAATTGAAACTCGCCATTGTTGTTTGTGTTTTTTGCTAATGCTGTGTTTTCTATTGCTACTATAGCATTTGCAACAGGTGTTTCGGTGTCGTCTTCTACAACAACGCCTTTAAATGTTTGTTGCGAATAACTTAGAAAACTTATAAGTAAAAAAGTGATGTTTATTAATTTGAGTTTAATTTGATTTATCATAATAAAAAAATAAGGTTTAATCATTTATGTTTTTTGGTACGCTATGTTAACCTTTGGGAGCAAAAATTTATGAAATAAATGTAATAAATAAAATTATTTATGTAACAAAATGTGTTTTTAATTATAAGACACTAAATATTTTAGCATAATTTTTATCGATTATATAATCAAAATTGTAA
>JBMZDY010000368.1:0-1574 GCA_049614585.1 Oceanihabitans sp. | reverse complement strand
TGTCTTTACTCCAAACTTGCTCTTCCATTTTTCTACAGTTTACACAAGCCCAACCAGTAAAATCTAGCATGATTGGTTTGTTTTGTACTTTTGCTGCTGCTATTCCTTCTTCTAAATCTTTATAACAGTTTAAGCCTAAAGGACATTCGGAATCTTTTTCATACAAACTATAAGGCAAAGGTGGAGGAAAACCGCTTAACAGTTTTAAATTTGCATGTTCTGTATTAGTTAAACCCGGAATTAAATAAATTACAAATGCACCTACTAAAACTGCAAATGAAATTCTTCCAAAACTTAATTTTTTAAGTGGTCCATCGTGTGGAAATTTAATTTTTCCTAATAAATACAATAGTAAACCTATACCTAAAACAATCCAGATACCAATAAACACTTCCCTTTTTAAAAGTCCCCAATGTTTTACAAGGTCTGCATTCGATAAAAATTTAAATGCCATAGCCAACTCTAAAAAACCAAGAACTACTTTAGTTGTATTTAACCATCCACCAGATTTTGGCAATGCATTTAACCATTTTGGGAACATAGCAAAAAGTGTAAATGGTAATGCTAAAGCGAGACCAAAACCAGACATTCCCATAGTAAGTTGCATAGCGCCACCATCGCTAGTAAGCGAGCCTGCTAATAAAGAACCTAAAATTGGTCCTGTACAAGAAAACGAAACAATTGCAAGAGTTAATGCCATAAAGAAAATACCAACAAAACCTCCAATATTAGAAGCTGAATCCATTTTATTTCCCCAAGAAGCAGGTAAGGTAATTTCGTAATAGCCAAAAAATGAAAATGCAAAAAATGCCAATATGATAAAGAAAAATATATTTAGCCATACGTTGGTAGAAATGGTATTTAAAATTTCTGGGTTTAACGAATCTAAAAAGTGAAAAGGCAAGCTTAACAACACATAAATTACTAATATAAAAAATCCGTAAAGCATGGCATTTGCCAATCCTTTTTGCGAATTGCTAGCACTTTTTGTAAAAAAGGAAACGGTTAAAGGAATCATAGGAAAAACACAAGGTGTTAACAAAGCAATTAAACCACCAATAAAGCCAAGTACAAATATTCCGAAATTGGTTTTTTCTTTGACTTCTTCTTTTTGGTATTTTTCCCAACCGGTTACATTAAGGTTTAGTTTTCCAGAAAGCGCTTTACTTTTTGCGTCTATTGTTGCTATTGTTTTTTGTGCTTGCTCACCATTTAAAGGCGTATTAAATACAAACGATTCTGGTGCCAAACACAAACTGTCGTCGCATGCTTGATAGAAAACCTCGGTTTCTATTGTTTTTGCTTCTGGATTAATTAGCTGAATTTTTTGCTTAAAAATTGCTTCATTTTCAAAATACTTTACACGCATTTGAAAAACATTTTCAAACACCTCTTTACTTATAGACTCATTTGTTTTCCCTATTAATTTATAGTTTACATTTTTAAATTTAAAATCGAATTCGGTAGCAATTGGGCCTTCATCATTATCTAAATATTGCGAATAAAAATGCCAATTCTTATCTATTTTCGCAGTATAAATTATTTCGTAAATAGAGTCGTTTATTTTATTTGCC
>JBMZDY010000367.1:0-1608 GCA_049614585.1 Oceanihabitans sp. | reverse complement strand
TGTTCAAGTCTAATTTTTAACTTTGTTATATGGATCACTTTGTAGTATCGGCTAGAAAATATAGACCACAAACTTTTAAAGATGTTGTTGGGCAGCAAGCCATTACCAATACCCTATTAAATGCTATAGAAAGCAATCATTTAGCTCAAGCATTATTGTTTACTGGACCAAGAGGTGTTGGTAAAACAACTTGTGCTCGTATTTTGGCAAAAATGATAAATAGTGATGGTACCGAGAATCCAGATGAAGATTTTGCGTTTAATATTTTTGAATTAGATGCAGCTTCAAATAACTCGGTAGACGATATAAGAAACCTTACCGACCAAGTTCGTATTCCGCCACAAGTAGGAAAATATAAAGTGTATATTATTGATGAAGTACACATGCTTTCGCAAGCAGCTTTTAATGCTTTTTTAAAGACTTTAGAAGAGCCACCAAAGCATTGTATATTTATTCTAGCAACTACCGAAAAACATAAAATAATACCAACTATATTGTCCCGTTGCCAAATATTCGACTTTAAACGAATAACCGTAACAGATGCAAAAAACTACCTTAAATATATTGCTAAAGAACAAGGTGTTGAAGCAGAAGATGATGCACTACATATTATAGCTCAAAAAGCAGATGGCGCCATGCGTGATGCTTTATCTATTTTTGATAGAGTTGTAAGTTTTTCGGGAAAAAGTTTAACTAGACAAGCAGTAACCGAAAATTTAAACGTTCTTGATTACGAAACTTATTTTACCAGTACCGATTATATTTTAGAAAATAAAATTCCAGAATTATTAATACAATTCAACAATACGCTTGCTAAAGGGTTTGATGGGCATCATTATATAGCAGGGTTGGCAAGTCACTTTAGAAATTTATTAGTTTGTAAAAACGAACAAACTATAATATTGCTTGAAGTTGGAGAGCAAACACAAACAAAATACTTAGAGCAATGCAAAAAAGCTTCGCAAGCATTTCTCCTGAAAGGAATTGAACTTGCAAACGACTGCGATTTAAAATATAAAAACAGTAAAAACCAACGACTACTAGTAGAACTTACCTTAATGCAACTTGCCTCTATCACTTTTGATGGAGAAAAAAAAAATAGCAAAAACTACATAATTCCGCCTTCCTATTTTGCAAAAAAAGGAATTACTCCAATACCAGTAAAAAAACCTGCAAAACAACAGCAAGTAGTAGAGAAAAAGGCTAAAACCGAAACCAAAAACCCAGAAGAAAAACAGCCAAAAATTGTTTTAAACAAACAAAAAAAGGCAGCTTCAGGATTATCTATAAGCAGCATTCGTTTAAAAAAAGAGCATCAAATTAAGCAAATGGAAGTGGTGCTTAATGAAGAAGAATTACCAAAAGATGCTTTTACCGAAGCAGATTTAATTTCTGCTTGGAACAACTACATTAAAAAACTGGAAGCTAGCGGTAAACATAATTTGGCATCTATACTTTCTATAGATGTGCCAAAAGTTAAAGGCACAACTATACATTTAGAATATCCAAATGCTACAAATAAAGTAGAAGTAGAAAGACACCAATATCCCCTTTTAGGTTATATTAGAAAAGCTGTAAATAACTTTGAAATTCATTTGTCTATAACTG
>JBMZDY010000366.1:0-1608 GCA_049614585.1 Oceanihabitans sp. | reverse complement strand
GTATATGTAGATATAATTTAAAGGATTTTAATTTTTTAGCTTCTTTATCTATAACCCATTTTTCTGGTTGTAAAAAGAAATCACCAATAATATGAGCTAGTAATAGTTTAATAAGTAGTATCATGCCAAGCTGCTTATCTTTTTTATATACATTTTATTTAAAGCTAGTAATTCGTCTAAATTAGCGCGTTTTTGTCTGCTACTAATAGCGTTTTGGTTAATGCCAATTATCTTCCCTAAATCTTCTTGCAATGCTTTTGGGTTTTCTAAAGATAATTTTACAATTTCTGCCGAATTTACTGTCCAGTTATCCATGCTAATCAAAGCAAGTTTAAAATAAAGGTTTAATTCTTCGTTTAGTATTTGCGATTTGGTTTTTATTTTTAGGTTTTGTTTTTCCTTTTTTAAAGTTTCAAAAGTTTCTCCAGAAAACACAAAAGCTTCACCATTAGATTCTGTTACATCGTTACCTTGGTATGTTTTTTCGCCAATACCAATTGCCAGCCTTACATCTAATCCTTTTATCATTTTAAGTGCTGCTTTTATATATATAGCAGCTTCAAAACTTTTAGTAATATCTTTAATTTCTATTTGAAAACTGTCGCCACGATAGATTTCCCAATGTTTATCCTCTGCTTCTAAATACGATAGCGCAGCTTTTAAATTGGTAAGCCAAACCTCTGGATTTGTTTGTCCACGAGATTTAATAATATCTCCTGTTAGTATACTTGTCATTAATTAAATTTAAAATATCATCTTATTTAATGATTATTTGATTTATCGATATATTTAGTGATAATTTAATTTATCTCTATATTACGTGATAATCAAATATATTCCTTTTTAATGGAATAATCAAGTATATTTCTTAATTATGGAATAATTTAAATAGAATAACACTAGATTTATTCGTCTTCTGTTGCTCTTTTTAATATTGTTTCAGGCAATGCTTTTTTAGCTTTTGCACCTAATTTTTTTATTTTCTCTACACTTGTTATTAAGTTTCCTTTTCCTTCTACTAGTTTATTCATAGCAGCAGAATAATCGGTTTTTGCAGCATCAATTTTTTTGCCTACACCTGTTAAATCTTTAACTAATCCTTCAAACTTATCGTATAAAGCACCTGCTTGACGTGCAATTTCAATAGCGTTTCGTTGTTGTTTTTCGTTATTCCACATGCTATCCACAGTTCTTAAAGTTGCAAGTAGCGTAGAAGGTGTAACAATAACAATGTTTTTTTCGAATGCTTTGTTGTAAATCGAGTTATCTGCATTTATAGCAACTGCAAAAGCAGGTTCTATTGGTATAAAAAGTAATACAAAATCTGGACTTTCTATGTCGTACAAATCTTCGTATTTTTTATCTGATAGTTGGTCTACATGTTTTTTTATAGAATTTACATGAGCTTTTAAATAGGTTTCGCGATCTGTTTCTTCTGCATTTACATAACGTTCATAATCTGTTAAGGATACTTTACTATCAATAACCATTTTTTTGTTGTCTGGTAGATGTAAAACAATATCTGGAAGTACTCTGCTACCATCTTCTCTGGTGAAACTTTGTTGCACAAAATATTCTCTGTCTTTTTCAAGTCCGCTTTTTTCTAAA
>JBMZDY010000365.1:0-1612 GCA_049614585.1 Oceanihabitans sp. | reverse complement strand
GCTAATCCCATTGCCTTGTCTAGTCCGTGAACTGGAAAAGGGGTGTATATTTCTTCAATATGATGTTTTTCTGCCTTTACTGTTTTAACAGCATTCATTAACACATCATCATCGGTGTAGATAGCGTGAATTACTTTTGAAGCTTCCATTGTCTACGTTTAGTTTATTAATTTTTTAGCTTGTCCTGCCCAATCGTCTCTTTCTGCTCTTCCTGGGAAAGATTCTGTTATAGAATCTAACAAGTCGTATTCTATTTTAGTCATTTTACTAACCTGAAGGAAAGAGTATATACCTATACTGTTAAGTAGCTCTTCCATTTTTGGTCCTACACCACTAATCTTTTTAAGATCGTCTGGTGTTTGTGTATTAGCATCAAAAGTTCCAATACTTCCTAAAAGGTTATTCACTTTTTCTGTATTATCTTTTGAAGGTGCTTCTTCTTTAGTAGCTTTTGGTTTTACTGTTGCAGTAACCTTACCAGATGTTCTTTCATCGGTTCCTGTACCTACTAAACTATCGCCTCTTTCTCTAATTTTTTTATAACGTTCTCCAGAAGATTTTAAGATTGTTTTTACTTCTGCTTGTGCAATTACAGGGAATGTTCTAGAGTATAATAAGAATAATACAAAGAAGAATCCTATAGTACCAATAAAAATACCTATATCTACAAATGTTGGTGAAAACATTGTCCAAGAAGATGGTAAGTAATCTCTATGTAATGAGGTAACAATAATTACAAAACGCTCGAACCACATTCCAATGTTTACAACAATAGAGATAAAGAATGAGAACATAATACTAGTTCTTAATTTCTTGAACCACATAAATTGTGGGGAGAAAACGTTACATGTCATCATTGCCCAATAAGCCCACCAATAAGGTCCTGTAGCTCTATTTAAGAATGCATATTGTTCATATTCTACACCAGAGTACCATGCAATAAATAACTCTGTAATATATGCAACACCAACTATAGAACCTGTAATCATGATTACAATATTCATTAATTCAATGTGTTGTACAGTAATATAGTCTTCTAAATTACACACTTTACGCATAATAATAAGTAGCGTATTTACCATTGCAAATCCAGAGAATACCGCTCCTGCAACAAAGTAAGGAGGGAAAATTGTGGTATGCCATCCTGGAATTACCGAAGTTGCGAAATCGAAGGATACAATAGTATGTACAGATAGTACTAAAGGAGTTGCTAAACCAGCAAGTACTAAAGATACTTCTTCAAAACGTTGCCAATCTTTTGCTCTTCCAGACCAACCAAAACTTAATAAAGAATAAATTTTCTTTTGGAAAGGTTTTACAGCACGATCACGAATCATTGCAAAATCTGGTAATAAACCAGTCCACCAGAATACTAATGATACCGATAAATACGTTGAAATTGCAAATACATCCCATAGTAAAGGCGAATTAAAGTTTACCCATAGTGACCCAAACTGGTTTGGTATAGGTAATACCCAATATCCTAACCATGGACGACCCATGTGAATAATTGGAAATAATCCTGCTTGTACTACCGAGAAGATAGTCATTGCTTCTGCAGAACGGTTAATTGCCATTCTCCATTTTTGACGGAAAAGTAATAGTACTGCAG
>JBMZDY010000364.1:0-1628 GCA_049614585.1 Oceanihabitans sp. | reverse complement strand
AGACACCAAAGAGCGGGAAGAAAAACGCAAAAAAGATTCCTTAAAAAGAAAAAGCAGAAAAAAAAGTAGCTTATTAGATTCCCTTAACTAAATTCCTCTTTTTTTAATAAAAATAGAAACCTACATTTCTTTTAAAAAACGCTTCGCAACTTTTTTTACACAGCCTTCAATAGGTTGAAAAGTAACACCAATTGCATTTTCAATTTTATCGCTAGAATAACGCGTAATACTTAAGGCTGTTTGCGCTTGTTGTTTGTTGAACTCTCTTGGTTTTCTTGTAATAAAACTTCGAATCCAATCTAAACGCCAGCCTAATTGCAACACAAAAGATGTGGCGTTTTTAGTAGGTGCTTTTACTTTTAAATTGGCAGCAATTAAAGCTATAAATGCTTTAAAACTTAAATTATTAGACACCAATACAAACCGTTGGTTTGCTATATTACTCTCCATAAGTTTTACCATGCAAAAAACAACATCTTGAACAGACACATAACCTGTAACACCTTTTGTGTAATATGTTAAACCCTTAAAGGTTTTTTTAAAAAACAAACCACTACCTGTTTTCCAATAGCCAGCACCAATTATTATTCCTGGATTAACAATAACTGCATTTAAGCCTTCTTGTGTGCCGCGCCAAACCTCCATTTCGGCACCATATTTTGTTATTCCATAAACACTGTTATTCGACTCTGGATTCCAATCGGTTTTTTCGTCAATAAAACTTTTATCTTCTTTTTTGCCTAAAGTAGCAATAGAACTTACATAGCAAAGCTTTTCTATTTTGTGTGCAATAGAAAAATTTACAATATTGGCAGTACCTTCTATATTAACTTTTCGTAATTGGTAATAATTTTTTGGGTTAAAAGATATAAATGCTGCACAGTGGTAAACTTTTGTAACACCTGCAAATGCTTCATATAAAGAGGGAATATCTAAAATATCTGCTTTTACCCAATCTATTTTATTAAAATAATTAAGAGCGTCTTTTGTATAATACGAGAATACCTTTTTAACAGCAGCTACCTTTTTTTCGTCTCTATAAATAGCTCGTATTGGCTGTTCTGTACAAACCAATTTATACAATAAATGCGATCCAACTAAGCCAGTTCCTCCTGTTACTAAAATCATAAAACAAAAATAGTCTTTTTTATAATTTGCTTTTGTCTTTTGTTTGATAAACATATCTTTGTTGCTTGTTAAAAACTGAAGTAATGAACTATAATATAGTAGAAGAATTAAATTGGCGAGGAATGGTACACGATATCATGCCTGGTACCGAAGCACAATTAACAAAAGAAATGACAACCGCTTATATTGGCTTTGACCCAACGTCTGATTCTTTACACATTGGGAGCTTAGTTCCTATTATATTATTAATGCATCTAGAAAAAGCTGGCCATAAGCCTATTGCTTTGGTTGGTGGTGCAACTGGTATGATTGGCGATCCATCTGGTAAAAGCGACGAACGTAACTTACTAAACGAGGAAACGCTTAACCATAATGTAACCGGAATTAAAAATGTTTTATCCAGATTTTTAGACTTTAATTCGGAAGCTGAAAATGCTCCTGTTTTAGTGAATAATTACGATTGGATGAAAAACTTTTCGTTTATAGATTTCGCTAGAGAT
>JBMZDY010000363.1:0-1644 GCA_049614585.1 Oceanihabitans sp. | reverse complement strand
ATTAAGGGCTTCGACACTATATTAAGCTTATTTTAATTAAGAAACTGCTTTCAATTTTTTAATTGTAGTTTTTGTCAACTTTGTTTCCGCATAGGTTTTAGTTACATTTAGTGTTTTAATATCACTTCCTGGTAATTCAAACATAGCATCGGTTAAAATTTCTTCGCAAAGCGAACGCAAACCTCTTGCTCCTAATTTATATTCTATTGCTTTTTCTACTATAAAACCTAGTGCTCCATCGGTTATACTAAACTCGATTTCATCCATTTCAAACAATTTTTTATATTGTTTAATAATGGCATTTTTGGGTTCGGTTAAAATTGCTCGTAACGTTTTTGCATCTAAGGGATCCATGTAAGTTAATACTGGTAGACGGCCTATAATTTCTGGTATTAAACCAAAGTCTTTTAAATCTTTTGGTATAATATATTGCAATAAGTTGTCTTGGTCTACAATATCGTCGCTCATTGAAGCAGAATACCCAACAGCTTGCATATTTAATCGCTTGGAGATTACACGCTCAATACCATCGAAAGCACCTCCTGCTATAAATAGAATATTTTCGGTATTTACCTCTATAAATTTTTGGTCTGGATGTTTACGTCCTCCTTTTGGTGGCACGTTAACAACTGTTCCTTCTAATAGTTTTAATAAAGCTTGCTGTACTCCTTCGCCAGACACATCTCTTGTAATAGAAGGGTTGTCACTTTTACGTGCTATTTTATCTATCTCGTCTATAAATACAATACCTTTTTCGGCTTTATCTAAATTATAATCTGCTGCTTGTAACAAACGTGTTAAAATACTTTCTACATCTTCACCTACATAACCTGCTTCGGTTAATACAGTAGCATCTACAATTGCTAAAGGAACATTAAGCATTCTTGCTACTGTTTTTGCCATTAAGGTTTTTCCGGTTCCGGTTTGCCCTACCATAATGATATTCGATTTTTGTATTTCAATATCATCGTCACTTGGTGGTTGCAACAATCGCTTATAGTGGTTATAAACTGCAACCGACATCACTTTTTTAGTAGTTTCTTGACCTATTATATATTCGTCTAAAAACCCTTTTATTTTTTGTGGCTTTCGCAATACTAATTCTGCAGACAAATCACTAGTATTTTTTTGTTTCGATTCTTCTATTACAATACCATGTGCTTGCTCGATACAGCGATCGCATATATGTGCATCTAATCCTGCGATTAATAAATTTGTTTCTGGTTTTTTACGACCACAAAACGAACATTCTAATTCTTCTTTTGCCATTATTTAAGTTTCATGTTTCCAATTCATAAAGTTGAAAAGCTTTCTTACTTGTACTCTATAAATTGAAAGTTTCTTATTCTGTTTTAGCTTCGCACTAAAATTTCATCAATCATTCCGTACTCTTTTGCTTTATCTGCTTTCATCCAATAATCTCTATCACTATCTGCATAGACTTTATCGTATTCTTGACCAGAATGCTTGCTTATTATTTTATACAATTCTTCTTTTAAAATTAAAATTTCACGAGCTGTTATTTCTATATCACTTGCTTGCCCTTGTGCGCCACCTAATGGTTGGTGAATCATTACACGCGAATGTGTTAAACCACTACGTTTTCCTTTTTCTCCTGCACATAATAATACTGCTCCCATAGAA
>JBMZDY010000362.1:0-1644 GCA_049614585.1 Oceanihabitans sp. | reverse complement strand
GTATTGTGCTTTGTTGCTACTTGATTTATAAATAAATCGTCGTCTCCAGACTGTATGTGTAAGTGGTTTTGAAAACCGTTAGCATTAAAAAAAGTGTCTTTTGTATATGCTAAATTTCTACCTACTCCCATAAAAGGGATACCCGATTTTGCAAAAGAAAAATATTGTAATGCGGTTAAAACGGTTTCAAACCGAATAAGTTTATTTAATAAAGAGTTATTAATTTTAGCATATGCACCATAACCTAATACTATGTTGTGGTTTTGCGAAAAATGCGAACTCATTTCTTTTAACCAATAGGTTGAATTTGGTTTACAATCTGCATCGGTAAATAATAGTAAATTATGTTTTGCTGCTTTTATACCTAAGGTAAGCGCATATTTTTTATTTCCCCAAAAGGCTTCGTTATTTGCTACATCTACTATTTTAATGTTTTTGTGTTGTGCTGCAAAATCTTGCATTACTTCTAAAGTGTTGTCGTACGAAGCATCGTTTATTAGTACAATCTCGAATTCTGAAAATTCTTGATTAATAATAAAAGGTAAGTAATTCTTTAAATTTTCTGCTTCGTTTTTTGCACATATAAGTATAGAAACAGGACTTTGTTTGTTTGCTACTTTGCTGGGTTTTGCAAAAGCAAATTTTGAAAAAAAGTAAAGAAAATATAAAATTTGAAACCCTACTACCACTAGAAACGTGTAGTAAGCAAATTGCAAAAATATCATGCTGTTTTACTAATGTTGCGGATCGTTACAATCTTTAAACTGGTCTGGAGTTTTACCACAAAATCCACATGCTTCGCCTTCTTGGTTAAGCATTGGGTTTTGGCTTGCACAAGTTCCGGCAAATTCGCCGTCTTTTTTTGCCCAAAGTTTAATTGCAATTCCTGCAATAGCAAGTGCTAAAAGTAGTATGGTTATTGCTAATAATTTCATGATATATTTTTATGCAAAGATACTATTTTTTTAGGGTAATTTCGGCAACTGTTTTCTCGATTGTTGCTATTTTATTTCCACCACTAGGTTCTATTGTTATATTTAATCCTAATGCGTTTTCGGTATAAGGAATTGGTATAAGTTGGTTGTCGGTTTCTTTTAAAATACCAAGACTAACCATTTTGTCTTGTACTTCGGCCCAAATTTGGTAGCATTGGTCTTTTGGTAAATCTGGTAAGGAAACCACATCTATCATCGATGTTTTTTCTACAGGATTAATATATGCTACCGTTGTTAAGTCTTTGGCTCTATCGTTTCCTTGTATAAGATATTTGTGTGTTTCTGGGTTATTAAGTTGTTTAAACTGCTGCATGATATCGCTTAGCAGTTTATTGTTTTTATCGATATCACTTCTTAAGTCAAAAATTTCGTCTGCGATAACTTCGTTTTCTTGTAATAAATTTTTATTGTTTACGTAAAAAAGAAGCGTAGATCCTGCAAAAAGAAAGGCAATAATACTTGCTGCTACACTAAAAGAATACCAAGATTTACGCTTGTTAGTATTTGCTAATGCAATAACGGGTTTATCGTCTAGGGTATTTAATATATTGTTTAAAAGCTGTTTTGGCGCTTCAACAGCATTGTTTTTTGCTACTATTTCTAGGTTTTTTTGTAAGCTGTTATATGCTTCTTTAACTTCTGGGTATTT
>JBMZDY010000361.1:0-1651 GCA_049614585.1 Oceanihabitans sp. | reverse complement strand
CTTAAACTATAACAAATGAAAACAACCACATTCTTAACTTTTGTTGGAGAGCAATGCGGAAAAGCTACTGAGGCAATACAATTTTATATAAGTATATTTCCAAATTCAGAAATTACTAAAATAATAAAATACCAAAAAGACGAAGCTGGTGGTACGCCAGAACTTATTAAATATGGCGAATTTAAATTAAATGGTGTACCATATATGGTTTCCGAAAGTAACTTTAATCATGCATGGTCTTTTTCTCCAGGCATATCCTTATACGTAACTTGTACTACCGAAAATGAAATACAAAACTTATTTAAAAAGTTAAGTGCCAATGGTGGGCAAATTATGGTGCCACTTAAAAATTACGACGAAGGAGATTATGGTTTTGGTGAAAAATTTGGCTGGTGTTTAGATAAATACGGTGTTTCTTGGCAATTAAATTTATTGTAAAACAAAAATAAATATATGCAGAAAGTGAACGTATTTACTTTAGCCATAGTGAATATCCAGAACTAAAAGCTATTAATAAAACTATATGCGAAAATAATTAAAACTATAAATTAGTATAAGCACAGCCTACTTACAGTTATTTAACTAAAATATATTAGCATTAAAACACCTATTTATGCCAAGAGCAACTACCATACAAAACGTATTAGAACAACTAGATGCTATAATAAGTGAAAGCATTACAACAAATAGCAGAATGGGCTTATTTGCCTATGTGTATAGACGTACAACTGCCGAAATAGCAGCCGAAATTGAAAAAGGAAGCTTTGAGGACAACCAACGTTTAGAAATTATGGACGTAGCCTTTGCCAATTTATATCTAGACGCTTACCATGCTTATAAAAACAACAAACCAATTAGTGCTGTTTGGGCTTATGCATTTAACCAAACCAAAGAACCCTTAACCATATTACAACACATATTACTTGGTATGAATGCACATATAAACTTAGATTTAGCAATAGCAACTGCTACAACTATGGCAGGAAAAGAAATTAAAAATATTGAAGCAGATTTTAATAAGGTTAACGACATACTTTATCAAATAACCAACGAATTACAAGATCGATTAAGTAGTGTATCTCCATTAATGTTTTTATTAGATTTAATAGGAAAAAATAGCGATGAAAAAATAATAGATTTTAGCATGCGAAAAGCTCGTGAACAGTCTTGGAATTCGGCAAATTTATTATGGGCTTTAGGAAACAATATGGATGCTAATGCCATTAAAAAAATAGATCTTATTGTATTAAAACTTAGCAAGATTATTAAAGACCCAAATTCTAAAATAATACATTATGCACTAAGGCTTATGCATACTTTTGAAACAAAACAAGTAAGTACAATAATTAAAAAGTTACAAGCCTAATTAGAATAAACTCCCTCCTTTTGTGAAAAATAATTTGTTCCACAATCATATTAATCGTAATATTGCAATAAACAAATATAACAACAATGGGATTAGCTAAAACCGAAATGTTTACCGACCAACAAAACGAGATTTCATTATTTGCAAAAGCGTTTGGTCATCCAGCGAGAGTAGCAATTTTACAACATTTATTTAAAATAAATACTTGTGTTTGTGGCGACTTGGTAAACGAACTTGGCCTTGCACAACCAACTATTTCACAGCATTTAAAAGAACTAAAACACT
>JBMZDY010000360.1:0-1653 GCA_049614585.1 Oceanihabitans sp. | reverse complement strand
TTATTAGTGTCTAGTTATATTAAAAATAAAATAAGAAAACCACAAGCAATTTATACTAGTACTGCAAATCGCGCAAAGACCACAGCAAACCTTTTTATTGAAAATCTAGAATGGAATAATTTACCATATTTGGAAAAAGATAAATTATACGATTTTTCTGGTAACGATTTGGTAAATGAAATTAAAAATTTTCCAAGTAATATCGAGCATATTATTGTTTTTGGTCATAACCATGCAATCACTGCAATTGTTAATACTTTTGGGTCTATTCGGTTTAATAATGTACCAACTTGTGGCTTGGTACAAATAGAATTTTCTATAATTAATTGGGAAGATTTAAATAAAGGAAAAACGACTTTTCATATTTTTCCAAAATTATTAAAACAAGCCCTTTAACATTCCTTTTAAAAACCTACGAATTAAATTATATTTGTTTTAGAAAATTGAACTAAATGACAAAAACCGAAAAATTAAATAATAAATATATAAATCGAGAAATAAGTTGGTTACAATTTAATGCAAGAGTATTACAAGAAGTGGCCGATGAGAATGTACCACTTATAGAGCGATTACGGTTTTTAGGAATTTTTTCGAATAACTTAGACGAGTTTTTTAAAGTACGTTACGCAACCGTAAAACGCATTGACGAAGCTGGTAAGGCTGGTAAAAGCGAACTTGGTGGTATAAAAGCTAGCAAATTACTAGAAATAATAACCCAAATAGTAATAAGGCAACAAAGCGAAAGCTTAAAAATATTAAAAGCAATTCAGAAAAAACTAGAGCTACATAATATTTATATTATTAACGAAAACGAAATTACAAAAGAACAGCATCTATTTGTAAAAAATTATTTCATTCAAAAAGTAAGTCCAGCTTTAGTAACCATAATATTAAACGATTCGGTAAAACTACCAAACTTAAAAGATAGTGCTGCTTACTTAGCGGTAAATATGGTTTTAAAAGATAATAAACACCAATATGCACTAATAGAAATTGCAAAATCAATGGATAGGTTTGTTGTCTTACCAAGACAAGGTGATAAAGACTATATTATTTTGGTAGACGATTTATTAAGATATTGTTTAGACGATATTTTTAATATTTTCGATTATATCAAAATCTCTGCGCATATGATTAAAATTACCAGAGATGGTGAGTTAGATTTAGAAAGTGATTTAAGTAAAAGTTTTATTGAAAAAATTTCCGATAGCGTAAAAGATAGACAAATAGGAGACCCTGTTCGTTTTGTTTACGATAAAACTATAGATACCAAAACCCTTCATTTTTTAATGACCAAAATGGGAATAGAAACTACCGATAGTATAATTCCTGGAGGAAGATATCATAACCGAAGAGATTATATGGGTTTTCCAAGTCTTGGCAGAACCGATTTGTTGTACGATAAAATAGAAGCATTACCCATAAAAGGGCTTAGTTTAGAGAATAGTATTTTTAGCGAAATTGCTAAAAAAGATTATTTACTATATGCACCATATCATACCTTTTCGTATGTCGTAAAATTTTTGCGGGAAGCAGCTCTAGATCCACAAGTAAAAACAATTAAAATTACAATTTATAGGTTAGCACAAATATCGCATGTTGCAAGTTCCTTAATTAATGCAGCAAAAAATGGTAAAAAAGTTACTGTTTCTA
>JBMZDY010000359.1:0-1660 GCA_049614585.1 Oceanihabitans sp. | reverse complement strand
TGTTGTAAACGTAAAAGTTCCTACGCAAAAAATAAGTAAAGTAGTAGAACAGTTTACAATAAGTTTCGATAATTCTACAGATAGCCTTTTACTTACTATGGCTTGGGACAAAACAAAAATTGTTGTTCCATTAAAATAAGAACTCTTTTATTATTTCAATAAATAATTATAAATTTATAAGAAATCCAGTATTAAAAAGAAATTGTTAATTACAATTTAATACACAAAGCGTAGTGGCAAAAGAAAAAAAATCTGCTTTAAAAGAACAAAAAGGAATTCCGCAACCCGAAATTACCAACGCCCTTTCTATAAAAAACATAAAGCAAAAACGCAAAAAGCAACCTAGCGCAGAAACATTAATTTCTAAAATTATTAAAGGCGATATTACTGCGTTAAGTAGAGCAATTACTTTAATAGAAAGTAAAAATGCTTCGCATTTAGAAAAAGCAAATACCATAATTAAAGCATGTTTGCCCTATGCAAACAATTCGGTAAGAATTGGAGTAACAGGAGTTCCTGGTGTAGGAAAAAGTACTTTTATAGAAGCCTTTGGAAAGCACTTAACCACGGTAGGAAAAAAAATTGCAGTACTAGCTATAGACCCAAGTAGTTCGCTTACAAAAGGAAGTATACTTGGCGACAAAACAAGAATGGAAGACTTAGTAAAAAACAAGAATGTTTTTATTCGTCCTTCTCCTTCTGGAGACTCTTTAGGAGGAGTTGCTAGAAAAACGCGAGAAACCATAATACTTTGTGAAGCAGCAGGCTTTAACACCATAATTATAGAAACCGTTGGAGTAGGACAAAGTGAAACTGCTGTACATAGTATGGTAGATTTCTTTTTACTTTTAAAATTAGCAGGTGCTGGAGACGAACTACAAGGAATAAAACGTGGCATTATTGAAATGGCAGATGCAATTGCTATAAACAAAGCAGATGGCGATACCATTAAAAAGGCAAAACTAGCAAAAGTTGAATTTAATAGAGCTTTACATCTTTACCCACAAAAAGCTTCTACTTGGCAACCTAAAGTAACATTATGCAGTGCTTTAAAACAAGAAGGCATTGCTAGTATTTGGGAAAATATTGAAGCATATGTTGCACTTACTAGCAAGAACAATTATTTCAACGAAAAAAGAAACGAACAAAATAAATTTTGGCTCATTCAAACTATTGAAGAACAACTTAAAACTTCCTTTTTTAATAATATTGAAATAAAAAAAGCATTAAAACTGCAGTTATCGCTCATTGAAGAAAACAAGACAACACCTTTTGCAGCAGCAGACTATTTATTAAGTTTAATTCCCTAATTATTTTACTGGTTAAAACTATTTTTTTTAATCTGTAACTTACTTAAACTACACATGCAAGCTTTTAAAGTAAGTGAAAGCTTTTATTAGTCGCGATCCATACCACGAAAACATTTCGCCATCTACAACTTGTATTTTGGCATGCGGATAATATGCTTTCATTTCTTTTATATGCTTCTCTTTAAATGGATACGGTTCACTAGACAAAAAAACTAAATCTACATTTTCCTTTTTATTAATATCTATTTCTGGATATCTACCAAAATCTGCATATACGTTTTTAAACTTATTTAAACCTAATAAGTAATTAATAAAAGTATTTTTTCCTGCAACCATAAAAGGGTTTTTCC
>JBMZDY010000358.1:0-1666 GCA_049614585.1 Oceanihabitans sp. | reverse complement strand
TGTCTTTTACAATAAACTATAAGTTAATTATTAATTAAATAAACAGCATCTTCTCCTTCATTTTCTTGCCAATTTACTTTTACTTTTTCTTTATTAATCGCATCTACTTGCCTTCCTCTATAGTCTGGTTGTATAGGTAAATGTCTGCTAAATCGTCTATCTATAAGTGTTAAAAGTTCTATTTCTTTTGGCCTTCCATACGATTGTATTGCTGTTAAAGCTGCGCGTATACTTCTTCCTGTATATAATACATCGTCAATAAAAACTACTCTTTTATCTTCTACAATACAGTTTATGTTGGTAGTTTGCGCTTCTAGAGTTTTATCGCTACGCCTAAAATCGTCACGATAAAAAGTAATATCTAGGTCGCCAGTTTGTAAGTTTTTAATCTTATATTCTTTTTCCAGTAAGTTTACTAAGCGATTTGCTAAGTATTTTCCGCGTGGTTGTATACCTATTAATACTGTATTGGTAAAGTCTTTATGGTTTTCAATAAGCTGACAAGCCAATCTATGTAGAATGATGTTTATGGCTTTGGCGTTAAGTAACACTTTTTGACTCATAGAAAATCCAATATTCATTGGTTTACAAAGTTAAACCAAATTTTTAATATGCAATGCTATTCGCAAATATTATAATTTTTATAATAAAAACTATAAATATTTTATTCTTCTGGGTGCATAAATTTTTGCTTTCCTAACAACACCTCTTGCGTCTCTACATTGTTTTCGTCTGGAACACAACAATCTACAGGACATACTGCCGCACATTGTGGTTCTTCATGAAAACCAACACATTCGGTGCATTTCTCTGGTACAATATAATATATTTCGTCGCTTATAGGTTCTTGTGCTTCGTCTGCATCTACTTCTTTTCCGTTAGGCAAAACTAGTTTACCATTTAAACTTGTTCCATCTTTATAACGCCAATCGTCGGCTCCTTCATATATTGCAGTATTTGGGCATTCTGGCTCACAAGCACCACAATTTATACATTCGTCTGTTATAATAATTGCCATAGCTATTTTTAATATTTTCTAAATAGTAACTTAATTTTATGATTAAAAAAAATTTCGTTCCTATCCTTTTTTTAACTTTGCGCAAAAATAACGCCAAAACCATTCATAACCAAATACAGAATGAATTTAGAACAAAGAATTAATGCTTTTGTAAAACTAGGTGCTTTTATAAGCCAGTTTACTTCGGATGAAATTCAACAAAAAGAAAATATTCCGTTTAACGATTTATTTTTTAACGGTTTTAAACACCAAATAAAATTAGCACAAGAACATAACGGATGGTTTAGTACTGCAAATGTAAAATTTGCATTGCATGGCTGGGCAACCTCTTTAACTACAGAAAATATAAATACTTGGCTTGCCAACTATAATTGCAATATTGAAAATCCAAAAAAAGTTGCAATAATAATGGCTGGAAATATACCACTAGTTGGGTTTCACGATTTCTTGTCGGTATTAATAACAGGACATTCGGTATTGGTAAAACAATCTTCTAACGATAAGCATTTACTTCCATTTCTTGCTAAATATTTAGAACATATAGAACCTAGCTTTAAAGAAAAAATAGTATTTACAGAAATGAAACTAGAAAACTTCGATGCAGTAATTGCAACTGGAAGCAACAATACAGCTAGGTATTTTGAATAC
>JBMZDY010000357.1:0-1674 GCA_049614585.1 Oceanihabitans sp. | reverse complement strand
ACAAAAACACCTATCCTTTGGAAATATTTGATGACCTTTTAAAATTTACAGTAATAGATATTGTAGATGTTTTACTGGTAGCTTTACTACTTTACTATGTATACAAGCTAGTAAAAGGCACAGTTGCAATTAATATATTTATAGGAATTGTTATTATATATATTATTTGGAAAATTACCGAAACGCTTCAAATGCAGTTACTAAGTAATATACTAGGTGCTTTTATTGGCGCTGGTTTAATTGCATTAATTGTAGTATTTCAGCAAGAAATTAGAAAATTCCTATTAATGGTAGGATCTACAAATTTTGGTAGTAGGAAGAAATTTTTTAAGCAATTAAAATTTTTACAAACCGAAACTAGCGATGGCACAGATATAGCTGCAATTATAGCAGCATGCACAAAAATGGGCACTACAAAAACTGGCGCCTTAATTGTTTTAGAGCACAATAATAGCTTAGACTTTTTAAAAGATACTGGCGACCTTATGAATATTGAAGTTACCCAACCAATAATAGAAAGTATCTTTTTTAAAAATAGTCCTTTACACGATGGTGCTATAATTATAGAAAACAATGTAGTAAAAGCAACTCGTGTAATTTTACCAGTAAATAACGAAAAAACATTACCGCAACGCTTTGGTTTACGCCATCGAGCAGCAGTTGGAATTACCGAAAAAACCGATGCGCTTGCTATTGCAGTGAGTGAGGAAACCGGACAAATTTCTTATTTTAAAGGAGGCTCTTTTGTTTTATTTAAAGACACCGAAGAACTTACCGAAATGATAAAAAAAGACCTAGCTTAATGCCTTGTAAAAATTGTAACACTATATTAAAAGAAACCGATTTGTTTTGTAATAACTGTGGCGCAAAAATTATACACAACCGCCTTACATTTAGAAACTTATTCGAACATATTAGTGAAACCTTTTTTAATTACGACAACAAATTACTAAGAACTTTTATAGCCCTATTTACAAAACCAGAAGATGTAATTGGAGGTTATATAAATGGGGTTCGTAAAAAATATGTAAACGTTATAAGTTATTTTGCTTTAGCGCTTACTATATCTGGAATACAACTTTTTTTATTAAATAAATTTTTTCCAGAAAGCTTAAATTTAGATGCTGTTTCTACAAATGGCATGGAAGCATTTTCTAACGATTTATTAGATTTTATAACAGAATATTATTCTATTTTAATGATGTTTTATGTTCCGTTATATGCTTTACTTTCCAGGCTTACTTTTTTCGATAATAAAAAATATAATTATACCGAGCACTTGGTAATTTTTATGTACGTGCTTGCACAAATTACGTTTACTACTTCGGTATTAACTTTTATTGGTGCCGTATTAGGGTACACTTACGGTTACATGTCTTATTTCTCGCTAGTAGTACAATTTATATATGCTTCCTATTGTTTAAAAAGGTTGTACGATTTAAGTTTTAAAAAACTGTTATTGCGCACACTTTTGTTTTTAGGCATTTTAATTAGCTTATATATAGTTGCAATAATTATTATATCTATTATTATTGTTTTAACAAACCCAGAATGGCTTAAACAATTAATTCAAGAAAAAAACAAACTAAATTAAAATATTAAACAGCTTGTTGTTTTAAAAACTGTACCTCGTATAAATTTTTGTAGTAACCGTTTGGCGTATTAAGAAGTTCT
>JBMZDY010000356.1:0-1681 GCA_049614585.1 Oceanihabitans sp. | reverse complement strand
CAAAAGAAACCCTTATTGTATATGTATCAGATATTAATAAGAACCAAATAATATGGCAAGCTTCTATTCCTTGCGAACTAAACAAGTCTAAAAGAAGCTTAAAAAAGCATGTAAATACATTAGTAGAACAACTATTTTTAGAGTTTCAAAAAGCAAAAGAATCACCTAATCTAGAGGTTGCTTTTTAGCTTTCTTACTTCCTGCATACATTTCGTACTTTACCAATCGTGCTTCTAGTTTAGCATTAAATACTTTTATTTTTCTAGAAGGTCGCAAACCAACAAACTTTAATGCTTCTAAATTTGAAGTAATTAACCAAGCATCGGTTCCTGGATATCCTTGTTTTAAGGTATCTCCTATTTTGCTATAAAAATCTTCTACATCTAAATTTTCTAAACGCTCACCATATGGCGGATTAAAAACCATATGCAATTTTTGGTTCCCTCCTTTTTGAGTTTTAAAGAAATCTTCATGCTTAATGGTAGCAAACTCGTCTAAATGCGCATTTTTTAAATTTTCTTTAGCTTTTGCTACAGCACTTGGCGATTTATCGAAACCTAATAATCTATGGTGAAAATCTCTAGTTTTCTTTAATAGCGATTCTTCAATTTTTTCAAATAAATCTACATCCCAATCTTGCCATCTTTCAAAACCAAATTCTTTGCGCATTAAGTTAGGTGGTATATTACAAGCAATCATAGCTGCTTCGGCAAGCATGGTTCCAGAGCCACACATAGGATCCATAAAATCGCTCTGTCCATCCCAACCAGAAAGCATAATAAGTCCAGCTGCAAGCACTTCGTTTATTGGTGCTAAATTTGTAGCTGTTTTATAACCACGTCTATGTAAAGACTCGCCAGAGGTGTCTAGCGATATGGTACACAATTGCCTATCTATATGCACATTTACTTTTAAATCTGGAAAACGCAAATCTACATTAGGCCTTTCTCCTGTAGTATCTCTAAATTTATCGACTATGGCATCTTTTGTTTTTAATGCAATATATTTAGAATGTGTAAACTGCTTAGAATGCACTGTAGCATCTATAGCAAGAGATCCCGTTGGCTTTAAATAAGCATCCCAATCCATTTTATACACTTGCCGGTATAAATCTTCTTCATTTACTACGCGAAAGGTTTTAATAGGTTTTAATATTTTTATAGCTGTACGCAGGCCCAAATTTGCCTTGTACATAAAGCCTTTGTCGCCTACAAAAGTTACATTACGCACACCTTTTTTTACTTGTTGTGCTCCTAGTTGTGTTAGCTCTTTTGCTAGTAAGTCTTCAAAACCAAATAAGGTTTTGGCTAGCATTTTAAAATTATTCTCCATGAATTGCATAAAATAGATTGCAAAAATAGCGTATTTTTGTAGCATATATAACAATGCATGTTAAAAACCGAAAAAGAATGGTTCGCGTCTTGGTTTGATTCGCCATTTTACCACATTTTATATAAGGATCGAGATTATACCGAAGCACAACAGTTTATGGATAATCTTACCCAATATTTAAACCTTCCTGAAAAAGGAAAAATATTAGATTTAGCTTGCGGTAAAGGCAGGCACTCTATTTATTTAAATAAACTTGGCTACCAAGTAACTGGTGTAGATTTATCTGAAAACAGTATTGCACATGCGAAACAGTTTGAAAACGAAAGCCTTCATTTTAAGGTTCACGATA
>JBMZDY010000355.1:0-1690 GCA_049614585.1 Oceanihabitans sp. | reverse complement strand
AGGCAAGACAACTTTTAGGTGAAGATAAAATTATTGGTAGAACTTGTAATACTTTAGAAGATCTAATTGAAGCATCTTCATTAGAAATAAATTATATAGGTTTCGGACCTTTTAAAAATACCCAAACAAAACAAAATATTAGTTCTATTTTAGGAAATTCAGTTTTTGAGAAAATAGAGCTATGGAAAAGAGAACATCTTCTTAAACCAATAGTAGGAATAGGAGGGATAGAAAAAGAAGATATTGATTTACTTTCAAATTATGCAATAAATGGTATTGCAGTTTCTGGTACCGATTTACAGCATGCCATAGACTGTGTGTTGCAGGGAACAAAAAACGAAAAAACTCAAAAACCGAGTATTGGTTGTAATATAAAATGGAAGTAAGTCTACTTGCTTTTGTGTTTATATTTCGCTATATTTAAAGGTTAATCTCTAATTAAATATTATGCAGAATGCTACCATTATTTTAAGGCCTAAATACCATAATAAGGAAAAGCAAATCTTGATTTGTTTTAAGTATAACCAAGCAATTATTGATTTAGTAAAAACTATTCCTGGTAGAAGATGGAGTAAAAGTTTACAAAGTTGGTATGTTAAAAGGTCTTTGGAAGCAATTCTAACCATAAAAAAAATATTGCATGCATATACTATTGACGATTCATTGCTCCCAAAAAACACAAAACATTATACAGATTTACTTACCAAAGAGCAAAAAACTTTACTAAATGGTTTTTACAAGTATTTAAAAGGAAAACGATATAGTGAAAGCACTTTAGACACTTATACTTTTTTAACTGCAGATTTTTTAGCTTATTACCATAAAGAAGCGGTAGATAGCTTAACCAACCGGCATGTTGAGCTTTACATAGAAGATGTTTATATAAAGAGGCAATATTCTATAAGTAAGCAGCGACAATTTGTAAGTGCCTTAAAGATTTTTAAACAATATTACCCGAATATTTCTATAGAGGATTTATTACTTGTTCGCCCGAAAAGAGATAAAAAGCTACCAACAGTACTTTCTATAAACGAAGTAATACAAATAATTAGTGTTACTAAGAATTTAAAACACCGAGCCATTATAGCATTAATATATTCGTGTGGTTTACGAATAAGCGAATTAATTAATTTAGAATTAAGTTATATAGATACCACCAGAAAGCAACTAACAATAAAAAATTCTAAAGGAAGAAAAGATCGTTATGTTATTATTGCGGAAAGCTTTTTACCATTATTACATAATTATTTAAATACCTATAAGCCGAATTTTTATTTTGCGGAAGGGCAAAAAGGCGGAAAATATAGCGCAGAAAGCATTCGTTCGTTTTTAAACAAAAATTGCAAATTAGCAAAAATAAAGAAACGCGTAACACCACATACATTAAGGCATAGTTATGCTACACATTTATTAGAGCAAGGAACTGACATACGATATATACAAGCATTACTGGGGCATGCAAAACCAGAAACCACAATGATTTACACACATGTAGCGAAGAGAGATTTACTAGCAATAAGCAGTCCACTAGACTATGCGGTAAAGCAAATTATGGACACACAAAAACAGCAAGAAAAAGTTGGGATATCCGGAACGTAAGAACTAAATATTGTTATATTTGTTTGTATATAACCAGTTGTAATGCATTTGCGGAAAATCGATAATCGTAATGAAATTAACGGTTGACAAA
>JBMZDY010000354.1:0-1693 GCA_049614585.1 Oceanihabitans sp. | reverse complement strand
CGATTTATTAAGTTGGCGTATGGATTTTTCGTGGGTTCCTTTTGGTACCTATAACCGCTGGAATTTCTTTATTGGTATAAAATCTAGTATTCTTAAAGATATTAAGTACGATAAACGTAGACAAGCAGATAAAAAACTATAAGCTTAAATTTTAACCCAACTATCTTAACAATTGGTTAATAATATTGAATTGTATTTTATTAAAAAAAACACAAACCAAAACAAGTACTAATAATGAAAAAAGTTATAAGCACACCAAATGCTCCGGCACCTATTGGGCCATATAATCAAGCTATATTAAGCGGAAACACGTTATATACTTCTGGGCAAATTGCAATTAATCCTGCAACTGGCGAATTGGTTTTAGACGATATTAAAACCGAAACGAAACAAGTTATGGAGAATATGAAAGCTGTTCTTGCTGCTGCAAAAATGACTTTTGAAAACGTAATTAAAACTTCCATTTTTATAAAAGATATGCACAACTTTTCGTTAATAAACGAAATATATGCGCAATATTTTAACGACGACTCTGCTCCTGCTCGCGAAACTGTAGAAGTAGCCAATTTACCAAAGTTTGTAAATGTTGAGATAAGTATGATAGCAGTACTATAAGTTGCTATAATTGTATTTTTTAGAGGGTAACACGATTACTACTATTTATTTCCTCATAGTATTTTGGCACGATGCTTGTATTTCTTAAAGTAAGTTCCATTTAAAACTTACAATTATGAAAAAACAAATAGCACTTTTAGCAGCAGCCTTATTAATAGGGTTTTCTACTAAAGCCAACCCTACCACTACTTCTACTCTTGAAAACATAAATTCTAATACCTCGTTTCGTGGTTATGGAAAATCTTTCATATTTGTGGAAGAAGGGATTGAATTTTCTGTTTTTGCAGATGGACAATTCGATTTTCACATGGCAAATTACGCCCCAAACGTAAGTGTTTCTGTAAATAACGGAAATACTAATATTAGCTTTAATTCTGGATACGACTACAATCGTTTTGTACAATACGATGAGTATGGAGCAATTATTCAAATAGAACATGTACCTATTTTTTACGATTTCTACGGAAGAGTAAACCAAATAGGAAACGTTTATATTAACTATAACCATTATGGTTATGTTTCTAGAGTTGGCGACTTATATGTGCATTATAATAGGTATAATAATTTTTCGCATTGCTCTGGTTTTATAAATATATATAATAGACATTATGTTTATCGTCCTTGGCATGTGTATTTTAGAATTCCTAGTATAAACTTTTGTGTAGTTTACAACAGGCCTTATAGACAATATTATAGTCCGGTACGTTATAGATATACTAGACCTTATGCTAATAATTATAGAAGAACAACTGCAGTAGCAAGCAGAAGAGGAAAAGTAGTAAATAGACGAAGAGAACTAGCTACAAGACCAAGACATAATGCACAAGTAAATACGGTTAAACCTAGACGAGGATCTACAACAAAACCAAGAGCAATAACACAAAATGGTGTAAAACCAAGACCACGTACTACAACAAAACCAAGAGCGCAAGCAAATACACCTAGACCTAGAACAGTGTCTAAACCAAGAACTACTACTAAACCTAGAGCACAAGTAAATATGCCTAGACCTAGAACAGTTTCTAAACCTAGAAACGCTACAAAACCAAGAGTACAAGGTAATACTTCTAAGCCTAGA
>JBMZDY010000353.1:0-1699 GCA_049614585.1 Oceanihabitans sp. | reverse complement strand
ATTTCCCGCAAACCTTTGGCGTAGCAACCATCTATAAATCGTCTAAATAATATGAAGCAAATACTTGTAATAATTACCTGCTTTTTTGTGTTTCAAACTACAAATGCACAGCTATTTAGTAAAGAACGCATTAAAAACATTGAAAATTTCGACAAAAAACGATTAAGCTATGGCTACTATTTAGGAGTTACTAGTTACGATTTTAACTTCGATTATTACGAAAACAAAAAAGACATACAAGTAGAGAAATCTACCGGTTTTAGTGTAGGGCTTATTGGAAATCTTAGAATTAACGATTATATAGATATTCGTTTAGAACCAGGATTATTTATTACAAAAAGAAAATTATTATACGACGAAAGTTATTTTGCTGGTTTAGAATATACCGATGCCGATTTGTTTAGAGATGTAAAATCTACTTACATACACATACCATTATTGGTAAAACTTTCTACAAAAAGAATTAATAATATAAAGCCTTTTATTATTGGTGGTATTTCAACCGCGCTAAACCTATCTAGTAACGAAGGAAATAAAAACGATAATAGCGATGGTAAATTTAGAACCTCGAAAAACGTAATGTTTTACGAGTTAGGTTTTGGCATTGATCTCTATTTATACTTTTTTAAATTCACTCCTTCTATACGAGGTGTATTCGCATTAAACGACGAGATTATACAAGACAAAGACCCAAATAGCCCTTGGACTAGTAATGTAAAAAGCATGAAAACCAGAGGTATGTTTATTAACTTTACGTTTCAATAGTAGTTTGGTGTAAACACCAAAACTATCTTCTAAATTCGCTTAACAAAATTGCAGTTGCTGTAGCCACATTTAAGCTTTCGGTTGCTTGTAAATTTCCAAATCTTGGTACAGCAATACGCTCTTTAACCTGTTGTTCTATAACTTTAGATATTCCATTTGCTTCGTTACCAAGTATTAAAACACCACTTTCTGGTAATTGTTTTGTATACACATTTTCGCCATCCATAAAAGCACCAAACGTCACTAATGCTGTATCTTTTAAAAACGCTTGCAAATCTAAATAAGTCACGTTTACTCTAGTAATAGAACCCATTGTTGCTTGTATAACTTTAGGGTTATAACAATCTACCGTTTCTAAATTACACACCAAATCTTTAATACCAAACCAATCGCAAAGGCGTATTATTGTGCCTAAATTTCCAGGATCGCGAACTGCATCTAGCGCAACAATTAATGCTTTTGTATCGATCTCTTTTTCCATAGGAATTTTAAAAACAGCTAATGCTTGATTTGGACTTGTTAAAAAACTTATAGTCTTTAATTCCTTTTCGGTAATTATGGTTTCTTTTTTGGCATCAATTTTGAAAGTTTGAGTTGTAAACAATTGAAACAATTCTAAAGAAGACTGTAAAAGCTCTTGTATGGTTTTTATACCTTCAGCAACAAATAAACCTTCTTGCTGTCTATACTTTTTTTGTTTTAATCGTGTTATTAATTTTATTTGGCTTTTGGTTAACATGCAAATAGTGTATTTTTGAATCTATAAAAAGATTAGACCTTTAATTAAGATAAACAAAACTAGTATTAATTTATCATTTAATATTCTTGAATTTACATTCCTTTAAAATAGTATTACCTTTTAAAATAGTTTTACCTATTTTTTTATTTGTATTATTTGCTTCTTGCGACGCTGTAAAAAGAGTAGGCAATAACC
>JBMZDY010000352.1:0-1720 GCA_049614585.1 Oceanihabitans sp. | reverse complement strand
TGGTTATGCAGAAGAGATTGCACAATTTGGAAATTGTTTTGGAACAGATGATTTTAAAGAAGGAACTACTGCTTTTTTAGAAAAACGTAAAGCAGATTTTCCTGGAGAATAATACAAGGAATATTAAAATTCTATAAATAAAGTGCTCTCATTATTTATTAAAAATAGGGCATAAAAAAAGGCGAATATGTATTCGCCTTTTTTTGCCCCAAATCTACCATGAACTTAACCTACTTATGTTATGGTAGCTTCAAAAGTAATGCTATTTTTACGATACACATAATGTTTTAGATTAAGTGCTGTTTTATTAGCTAAACTACATTAGTGTGAAAATCAGCTTGTTAATATGCTCGTTCTTGATTTCCTTCGTAAAAGTTTATAAATGCTTTGTTTACTACTCTATTTCCGCCATCTGTTGGGTAGTTTCCAGTAAAATACCAGTCTCCTAAATGTTTAGGACATGCTTTATGTAAATTAGATACTGGTTGGAAAATAATTTCAACTTTAGCTTTTACAGTAGAATCGCATAATAAGTCTGAAATTTTAGCAGAAATTTCTTCATCTGTAAACTCATTGTATAATTCTTTCACAAAGTTTTTTACGTTTTTATCCTCTAGATTTACTTGTTCTTTACATTTATTATAAACCGTTTCTACCATATGGTATTTGTTGTGGTCTTTTAATAATGCTAGCATTGCTCTAAATGCTACAAGGCCTTCTAATCTAGCCATATCTATACCATAACAATCTGGATAACGTATTTGTGGTGCAGAAGAAACTACTACTATTTTTTTAGGATGTAGTCTATCCATCATTTTAATAATACTCTTTTTTAAGGTAGTGCCTCGTACAATACTATCGTCTATAATTACTAAATTATCGGTTGGTTTAATTACACCATAAGTAACATCGTAAACGTGTGCAACTAAATCGTCTCTACTACTATCTTCTGTAATAAAAGTTCGAAGTTTAACATCTTTAATAGCAATTTTCTCTATTCTAGTTCTTTCCGATAGTATTTCTATGACACGCTCTTTAGAAAGTTTGCCACTTCCAGCTAAAATAGCATTTGTTTTCTTTTGGTTTAGATGTGCTTCAACCGATTCTATCATTCCAAAAAACGATGTTTCGGCTGTATTTGGAATATAGGAAAATACACTGTTTTCGGTATCGTTATCTATTGCTTCTAGTACTTTAGGCATTAATAATTTACCTAGTTCTTTTCGTTCTTTATATATTTCTGCATCACTTCCTCTAGAAAAATAAATGCGCTCGAAAGAACATGCTTTTCTTTCTAATGGTTCTAGTATTTGTTGAATACTTACTTCGCCAGATTTTTTTGTAATTATTGCATGGCCAGGTTCTAATTCTTTAACGGCATCAAAATCTACATTAAAAACCGTTTGTATTACTGGACGTTCGGAAGCTACAACAACAACTTCGTCGTCTTGGTAGTAATAGGTTGGTCTAATTCCTGCAGGATCGCGAAGTACAAAAGAATCGCCATGACCTAAAAGTCCTGCCATTGCGTAACCACCATCCCAGTTTTTTGCTGCTTTTTTTAATATTTTAGCTACGTTTAAGCGCTTTGCAATTAAGGGAGAACATTCGTTTTTATTATACCCTTCTTTTTTAAGTTTTTTATAAATTTTATCGACAGCATCATCTAGAAAATGACCTATTTTTTCCATTATGGTAATAGTGTCTGTATATTCTTTTG
>JBMZDY010000351.1:0-1722 GCA_049614585.1 Oceanihabitans sp. | reverse complement strand
ACACCAAATAAAATTCCAGCAATTAGAATTACTAAAAATATTTCTAAAGGATGCGATTTTACGCTTTTCGAAAAAATTACTGGCTGACTTATAAAATTATCTACCAATTGCCCAATAGCAAAAACCACAAATACCCAAAAAGCGGTTGGTAATATTACTGCTTGAAAACTTGCGCCAAGATTACTGGTAAGCGTAAGGGTAAGCATTAAAAAGATACCAATTAAAGGGCCAACGTAAGGAATTAAGTTTAATAAAGCACATAAAAACGCGATTACAATGGCGTTTTCGGCACCAATAATCATGAGACCAATAGTATAAATTATAAACAAAATTAAAATCTGAAATATTAAGCCTACAAAGTAGCGCGATAGCAAATCTTTTATTTTTACCGAAGAGTTTTTCCAACGCATTTCGTTTCCGTCGGGTACCAGAGTAAGTAAGCTATTTTCAAATAACTTGCTGTCTTTTAAAAAGAAAAACGAGATGAATAATACCGAAAACAATCCGATACTAAAACTTCCAAAACCACTAATTAGGGAGTTAAAAAAATCTGGAATCATAGCGTAATTTAGCTTTCCAAGTAAATTAGATTCTTTAATCGACTGGGTAACATCTACCGTATTTATTTGAAAATATGCTATTGCTTGGCTGTATAAATGCTCTACATTATCTTGTAGTTGCTGGATATCTAGAAGCGATAAATTGTGCCCTTGCTCTGCAATTAAAGGAATAAACATAAGTACTAAACCAAATAGCAAACCTATAAGTATGGCCATGGTTACAATTACGGCAAGCGAGTTTCTAAATTTTAAACGCCTTCTTAAAAACAAAACAATGGGTCTTCCTATAAGCGAAATTACTGCAGCAATTGCTATATATACAATTACCGATTGTATTTTATATAAAAAGAAAAGTACTAAAAAAATGCCCAGTAAAATTGCTAGCGCTTTTAGTATGCCATTAGATATTTGGTTTGTTGTCAAGAGATTTTATTTTAAAGGTAAAACTAATCAATTCGAGTTAATTCTAATCAATAGCTTAATCGTTTTTAATATACGGTAAAATTATAATTTTTTAATCTTTTTAATAATATGCCTAGCTCTTGCTTTAAATCCAGAGCTTTGCATTTTAAAATCGCGTTCTAATATTAGCACCAATTCTGGGTGAATCCAGCTATTTTCTTTACCTAATAAATATAGCGTATGCATTGCATACGCTTTTGGTGCAATCTTCTCGTCGTTAATCATATAATCAAAACATACCGCAATAATTTTTTCACGATGCTTCGGAAGTAATGCTTTTTGCACACTATTTTCGGATTTCGAATAATATGCTTTTACCAAATATTCGCAAATTTTAGCAACAGGACGAACGGCCGAATCAAGATGAATACGATGCATGTTTTTTGTAAACGCATCTAAATATGGTAAAAAAGCTTCTAGGTTTTCTTTGCATAAAAACTCTAAAACCCAAGCTGCACGTGGCGAAATCTTATCGTCTACCAGAAACAATATTTCTAAAAGCTTCGGAATTAATTTTGGCTTGTCTAATACCAAATTGGCATAAAACAATCTTTTTTCCCGCGAATGGTTTACATAATTTAATTCTTGATAGAGTTGCGACGTAGTCAAAAGGATTTCTTATTTTTAAGCTTTAAAATTAAAGAAAATGAAGATTATAAAAAAGATACTTTGGCTTTTATTGGTAGTATTTGTTGTTGTT
>JBMZDY010000350.1:0-1732 GCA_049614585.1 Oceanihabitans sp. | reverse complement strand
AAGATCATAAAGTATCGTTACAAAAGCAACTAGAATTAGACGATAGTATAAATTGGGTTGCTAAAATAATAGAAGACTTACCAGAACAACAAAAAATGGTAATTCAATTAAGAGATATTGAGCAGTACGATTTTGATGAAATAGGAAAAATGCTTGGTATGAATAATACAGCAGTGCGCGTAGCATTGTCTAGAGCAAGAAAAGTAATACGAGAAAAATTAACTAAAACACACAATTATGGTGTTAAATAAAATAGAACAACTACTAGAAAAGTACGAAACAGGAGAAACTACACTACTAGAAGAGCAGCAGTTAAAAAACTATTTTTCGCAAGAAACTGTAGCGCCACACCTAGAAATGTATAAGCCTATGTTTGCATACTTTAAAAGCAGCCAACAAGAGCAATACAATAAAAAATTGGCATTAACGCCAAAGCAAAAAGAAATAGGCTTTAAGTTTATTTATAAAGTAGTTTCTGTTGCAGCTGTAGCTGTATTAATGTTAGGTTTCTATTTTAAATCTCCTTTTATGGCAAAAGAAGAATTAGGAACCTACGATAACCCAGAATTAGCATACTTAGAAGTAAAAAAATCTTTAGAAATGATTTCTTCGCATTTAAACAAAGGCGCTTCTAGTATAAATTATTTAAACGAAGTAGATAACACAACAAGTCTAATTTTTAAAAAATAGAAATCATGAAAACAACAATAAACAATAAACTAAACAAAATGAAAAAGAATGTAATTTTAGTAGCACTAGCATTATTAATGATGCCTTTAACATCTATGGCACAAGATGTATTTGAAAAATATAGCAACGATGCAGATGTAACGTATGTAAACATTAAACCAAAAATGTTTCAAATGTTAGCAAAAATAGATATCGATACCGACGATCCCGAAGCTAAAGAATACTTAGCAATGGTAAATAGTATTACTAGTTTAAAAACTATTATAACCGAAAAAGGATCTATTTCTAAAGATTTATCTTCTTGGGTAAACTCTAAAGCTAGTAGCTTAGAAGAGTTAATGGAAGTTAAAGACGACGGAACCGTAGTTAAATTTTATGTAAAAGAAGGTAAAGACGAAAACCACGTAAAAGAATTATTAATATTTGTTAATGGTTTAAGTGCAAAAATGGAAGGATCTAACATAAATGTAAACGGAAAAAATAGAAAATTTGAAACCGTTATTGTTTCTTTAACTGGGGATATAGATTTAAACCAAGTATCGAAATTAACCAAGAAAATGGATATTCCAGGAGGAGAACATTTAGACGATAAAAAATAATATAATTATGATCGCATCAGTCAAAAAATCCAGCTTTATCCTACTAGCATTAGTAATGCTAGTAGGATGCAAGCAAAAAGAAAGTTTACAAACATACTTTGTAGATAATCAAGAAACAGCAAGTTTTACAACAGTAGATATACCTACTAGTATTGTAAATTTTGAAGACGCTAATTTGTCTGAAGAAGAATTAGAAGCCTACCAATCTGTAAATAAATTAAACTTTTTAGGTTTTAAACTAGATTCTAGTAATCAAGCAGTTTATAAGTCTGAAATGGAAAAAGTTTCTAAAATATTAAGCCATAAAAAATATATTGAATTAAGTGAGTTTAACTTACAAGGAGCTAAATTACAAGTAAAATATATTGGAGAAAATGATGTAGCAGACGAGTTTATTATATTTGGCGCATCTAAAGACTATGGTTTTGGTGTACTTCGTGTAC
>JBMZDY010000349.1:0-1736 GCA_049614585.1 Oceanihabitans sp. | reverse complement strand
TCTTGATTTGGTGTAGAGCAAACTTCAACTTTTCCACCTTTATGTACACATAACCAAGCCCATCCTGAACCAAATTGGGTAGCTGCTGCTTTGCTAAATGCTTCAATAAAGGCATCTTTAGAGCCAAATGTAGCTTCAATAGCATCTTTAAGTTCTCCAGATAAATAACCCCTATCTTCTGGATTCATTACTTCCCAAAATAAAGAATGGTTATAAAAACCACCACCATTGTTTCTAACTCCAGCGTTAGCCATATCTAAATTATTTAGAATGTCTTCTATAGATTTACCTTCTAAATTAGTGCCAGCAATAGCAGCATTTAATTTTGTGGTATAACCGTTGTGGTGTTTAGAGTGGTGTATTTCCATAGTTCGCGCATCTATATGCGGTTCTAAAGCATCGTAAGCATATTTTAATTTCGGTAATTCGAAAGCCATAATATTTAATTTTAATAGTTAATTAATAATTTCATTCAAATTTACGGATTAATGCCTTCAATTAAAAATAATAAATCTTTATGATATCATGGATAGTTTTTATCTTGTGTAAAATTTAATACATGAAACCCAAAAATCCTTTTACTATTTATGATGCTTCTGCTGGAAGTGGAAAAACCTATACACTAGTAAAGGCATATTTAAAAATTGTTTTACAGTCTAGTTTTAACGATTCGTTTAAAAATATTCTTGCAATAACTTTTACCAATAAAGCAGTTGCAGAAATGAAAGAAAGAATACTGGAAATGCTAACGCAATTTTCTTCTAAAGAGATGCTTTTAAACCCTAACAGTATGTTTAGTGATTTGGTGCAAGAACTTTCTATAGAGCCAGTAGAACTGCAAAAAAAATCGAAATATGTATTAGATAACATTTTATATAATTATGCTGCTTTCGATGTTTCTACAATAGATGGTTTTATGCATAAAATTATTAGAACTTTTGCTTACGATTTAAAAATGCCTTTAAATTTTGAGGTTGAATTAGATACAGATTCCCTTTTACAAGAAGCTGTAGATTCATTAATTGAAAAAGCAGGAAGCGATACAATACTTACTAAAGTATTAGTAGATTTTGCAATTGAAAAAACCGATGCAGATAAGAGTTGGGATATTGCTTTCGATTTTAATAAAATTGCAAAACTACTTGTTCGAGAAAACGATATATTTTTTATCGATAAATTAAAAGATAAATCTTTAGCAGATTTTAGTGCTTTAAAAAAGCAATTAAAAAAGGATATAAATTTGTTAGAATCGCAAATTGTAGATCTAGCACAAAATACGTTACAATTAATAACAAATTCTGGTTTGCAGTTTAATGATTTTTCTGGAGGTTATTTACCAAAACATTTTAATAATCTGGCTAATAAAAAATTGGATATAAGTTTCACTAGCAGCTGGCAAATAAAATTACTGGAAAACGAAAGCCTTTACCCAAAGCGAGTAAGCCCCGAAATTGCAAGTATAATAGATGGTATACAAGCCGATTTAATTCGGGCTTTTACAGCATCGCAAAAATTAGTTTTTCATTTTAAATTTTTAAAAGCATTTTATAAAAACACTACTCCTTTATCTGTTTTAAATGCTATAAACAAAGAGCTAGAATTTATAAAAGAAGACCAGAATAAAATATTAATTTCAGAGTTTAACACCATAATTAACAATGAAATAAAAAAACAACCTACACCTTTTATTTATGAGCGTTTGGGCGAAAAATTTAAACATTATTTTATAGACGAGT
>JBMZDY010000348.1:0-1750 GCA_049614585.1 Oceanihabitans sp. | reverse complement strand
TAAAGCTGTTAATACAGCTCCTGGAACTGTCGCTTATGTAGGTGAAAAACAATCGTTAGAAACCAAAATAGATATTGTTAATTATAATAAAGACGTATGCAGTATTAAAACTTCTAATAATGTTGAAGATGCTTTTAATTTTAAAGGAAAAGAACATGTTACTTGGATAAATTTTAATGGTTTAAATAATACAACAGAAATTGAAAAACTAGGAACACATTATAATTTGCATCCTTTAGTTTTAGAAGATGTGGTTACAACCAACCAACGAGCAAAACTAGAAGAATACGAAGATTACCTCTTTATTGTGTTTAAAATGTTGCATTTTAAAAACGATGAAGAAATTGTGTATGAGCATATGAGCATGGTAATTGGCGAAAATTATGTGCTTACTTTTCAAGAAGCAGATGGCGATGTTTTTAACGATTTACGCGATCGAATTAAAAATGCTAAAGGACGTGTAAGACAAGCAAAAGCCGACTATTTAATGTATGCAATTCTAGATGCTGTTGTAGATAATTATTTCACGGTTATAGAAGCTGAAGGAGATAAAATTGAAGATTTAGAAGAAACCCTTTTTATTGAAGAATCTAACGCAAATACAACAACTACAAGTATTCAAGAGCAAAAAAGAGAAATATTAAAAATACGTCGTAATGTATTTCCTTTTCGAGAAGTAGTAAACAAACTCGAAAAATCGGAAATCGCTTTTATTGAAGCTAAAACCAAAAATTATTTACGCAATTTATACGACCACATGATACAAGTAAACGAAAGTATAGACTTGTATCGCGAAATGATTTGGGGACTAATGGACCTCTACATGACCAATATTAGTAACAAAATGAACGAAGTAATGAAAGTACTTACCATTATTGCTACTATATTTATTCCATTAACTTTTATTGCAGGAATTTATGGTATGAATTTCACTAACATGCCAGAACTTACAAGCCCTTATGGTTATTATATTGTTTGGTTTGTTATGCTAATTATATTGGTAATCATGTTAATATATTTTAGAAAAAAGAAATGGCTTTAACATAATTTATGTTAATTAAATCTTAATACTGTTAAAACCTGTTAAAGCGCTTGACAAAAGCCATATATCTTATAGTTTATATAGTGTTCGAACAAACAAAACCGTTTAACAACCAAATATAATTATGAGCTATTTGAATATGAAAGATGAAAAATTATTACCTGTAGTTGTAGAATTAAATACACTACTTGCAGATTACCATATATACTACCAAAAATTAAGAGACTTTCATTGGAATGTTTTAGGAGAAAATTTTTTTGATTTACACAATAAATTTGAAGCACTTTATAAAGATGCCCAAATTAAAATTGATGAAATTGCAGAACGCATTTTAACCTTAAGATACCATCCAATAAGTAAGTATAGCGATTATTTAAAAATCGCATCCATACAAGAATCAAACCCTTTAAAGTCGGATACACTTATGGTTTTAGAACTATTAAAAGACCATAAATTATTACTAGCACAAATGTCTATTGTAATAAAAAAAGCAGAAGAAGCATCAGACGAAGGCACCATAGATCTTACAGGTGCATATATTAGAGAATTAGAAAAAGCAAGCTGGATGCTAGATGCTTGGACTAAAAAAACTTCCGATAAGTTAAAAAGTGTACAGGTTAATTAATGCTTTTAGTTTCCACTAAACAAATTAATTATAAACACTTTAAAACTTATAAAAATGAAAACACAATTTGAAAATGCCATGCA
>JBMZDY010000347.1:0-1760 GCA_049614585.1 Oceanihabitans sp. | reverse complement strand
GCCGAAGGGCGTTTGGTAAATCTTGGTTGCGCAACTGGTCATCCTAGTTTTGTAATGTCTAATTCTTTTACAAACCAAACTTTAGCGCAAATAGAGCTGTGGAATAATAAAGAAGCATACGGAAACGATGTGTATATGTTACCAAAAGCTTTAGACGAAAAAGTAGCAAAATTACACTTAGCAAAAATTGGTGTAGAGCTTACAGAATTAAAGCCTTACCAAGCAGAATATATTGGTGTAACAGTTGAAGGCCCATACAAACCAGAACACTACAGATATTAAAAAAAGACCGCTAGCGCTTTTAAAACATAGATCGCTTCGCTTTTAGATATTAGTCAAAATCCCAAGCATTCGTGTTTGGGATTTTTTTATTTAAATTTTTTGCATAAAAAAAGCTGCCTTTTTAAAAGACAGCTTTTTTATATTTCTAAAATAAAAGGTTATTTTCCTTTATTATTTTCCTTTATATATCGCTCAAGAGCCATTGTCATAGATGGTGTTTCTGGAGTTGGAGCAGCGATGTCTACACGCAAATTATGTGCTTCAACTGCTTTAATTGTAGTATTGCCAAATACCGCAATTCGCGTATCTTTTTGTTTAAAATCTGGAAAGTTCTTAAATAAAGAATCTATTCCCGAAGGGCTAAAAAACACAAGAATATCGTAATATACATTTGCAAGATCAGACAAATCGCTAATTACCGTTTTATAAAAAACTGCTTGCTTCCATTCTATATTTAAGTTGTTTAAAATTTCTGGAACAGATGGTTTTAACTTATCGGTAGTTGGTAATAAAAATTTCTCTTCTTTATGCTTTTTAATTAATGGAGTAAGCTCAGAAAAAGTACGCTTACCAACATAAATTTTGCGTTTTCTATAAACCACATATTTTTGCAAGTAATAAGCAACTGCTTCAGACTGGCAAAAATACTTCATAGTATCTGGTACTTTAAAGCGCATTTCTTCGGCTACTCTAAAAAAATGATCTACCGCATTTCTACTTGTTAAAATAATAGCAGTATAATTATTTAAATCAATTTTTTGAAGCCTAATTTCTTTAGCAGATACTCCTTCTACGTGTATAAAAGGTCTGAAATCAATTTTCACTTTCTGCTTTTCTTGTAATTCAAAATATGGCGAATTCTCAATTTTAGGTTCTGGTTGAGATACTAAAATGGTTTTCACTTTCATAAACAGCTAACTTTTATTGCCTTATAATTTTAAATAAAACTACTAAAGGCGAGATTTCAAGAGCGCAAAGATACAAAATAAAATAAAATAATTTTGGTTTTATTAAATTTTGATAAATCTTAATCGTGCTAAATAAACCTGCTAAGTTTAATCCTAAAAAACATGCAACTATTAAATAGTAGAATATACTAGAGGCTTGCAAACTAAAAATCAATAGAAAATTAATAGGAATTAGTACGATTCCAAAAAATAATTTATAGCTTATTTTTTGAAAAACATACATGTTAATATACTTTTTAATATGAAATAGCTTACCAATAAAAAGCTCTAAAAACATTTTTAAAAGAATATAAACAGCAAAACCAGAAAAAAACAAAGGCAACATATAGGCTTCCTTTTCGGGTAAAGAATAAAATTTCTGGTAAACTAAATAGCTAAAAACAGAAATAGAAATAAGCAGATTTAAAAACAATAATAAATGAAATGCATTCCCTGTATTTTTATCTCTAGCGTAAATTTTTAAATATTTAAAATTGCCACCCTATATTAAGTCCTATTCTTGGTACTATA
>JBMZDY010000346.1:0-1767 GCA_049614585.1 Oceanihabitans sp. | reverse complement strand
ATAATTCTTAGCATGCCGTTATAAATATCTACTCGATCTACTTTTCCAGTAAGTTCTTTAATAAAAAGCCAAATGGTTTGTAAAACAAAAATCAGCATGAGTATTAAAAACACGCTGATAAAAGTTTTGAGATAAGTGCTTAATATGTATTTATCTAATATTTTCAATGGTTAACAACCTAATCTAGTTTTTCTATATAGTAGTCTTTGTACTTACTTTTGTCAAAGGTAAATAAGGTTTTTGATATAGGCTCATTAGTTTTAAAAGAATTAACAGTTAAAGTGGTTTTTGTGCCATTTTTACCAGTTTCTATTAAGTTGTAAATATGTTTTGTTTGTGCATCGATTCCTAATAGCACATTTTTAATTTCGGCGTCTGTATCGATAGGAGTAAGTTTTACATACTGGATTTTTCTTCCTTTTACATTTTGAATAATATCCATTTTGTAGGTGTAGCCTTCTTCGTAAAACGATAGCATTTTACTAGGTGTAATGCTTCCTTCGTCTTCTAGGTTTTCGGTAGATATGGTTACTTGTTCGTCTTCAGGACTAATGCTATATAAGGTTTTACCGTTGTATATTCTGGTAATTCCTAGTATGTTAAGTTTAAAATTTTCTCCTTCCATAACCACATCGCCACGAGTTTCTTGTTTTATGTTTTCGGAAACATTGTGTAATGTATATCTAAAATCTATTGTAATATTGTTATAGCTTTTTACTTTTTGCGATACTTGATCTAAAAGGGTTTTTGCATCGTTTTGTGCGATGCTAGAAAAGCTTAATAATATGGTGCATATGAAAATAATTTTCTTCATAAAATATTTTTTTACTGTTAGTTAAGAATTGCTATTTACTTTATTTATTGTCTTTCGTTTTCTAATAATTGATCGAGAGCAACTAAATCTGGTACTAATACTTGTCTTGCTTTACTGCCTTCGAAGCCTCCTACAATTCCTGCAGCTTCCAGTTGGTCTATAATACGACCAGCACGATTGTAACCTAATTTAAGCTTTCGCTGTAGCAAAGATGTGGACCCTTGTTGTGCAGTTACAATAATTTCTGCTGCTTCTCGAAATAATTTGTCTCTATCGTTTATATCTATATCAAGACTTGTGCCACTTTCTTCGCCAACATATTCTGGAAGTAAATGTGCTTCGGGATATGCTTTTTGTAAGCCAATAAAATCTACAATTTTTTCTACTTCTGGGGTGTCTACAAAAGCACACTGTATACGTACAAGCTCGTTACCTTGTGTGTATAGCATATCGCCACGACCTATAAGTTGGTCTGCGCCAGAGCCATCTAAAATAGTTCGAGAATCTATTTTACTGGTTACTCTAAATGCTATTCTAGCAGGGAAATTTGCTTTAATAATTCCTGTTATTACGTTTACAGATGGTCTTTGGGTTGCAATTATTAAATGTATACCAATTGCTCTTGCTAATTGTGCTAATCGTGCTACTGGTGTTTCTACTTCTTTTCCAGCAGTCATTATTAAATCGGCAAACTCATCTACAACCAAAACAATATATGGTAAAAACGCATGACCATCGTTAGGGTTTAATTTTCGGTTTTTAAACTTACGGTTATACTCTACAATGTTTCTACACAATGCATTTTTAAGCATTTCGTAGCGGTTATCCATTTCTATACAAAGCGAATTAAGGGTATTAATTACTTTGGTATTATCGGTAATAATTGCTTCGGCTTCGTCTGGTAGTTTTGCTAAATAATGGCGCTCTATTTTATTAAATAAGGTAAGTTCTAC
>JBMZDY010000345.1:0-1769 GCA_049614585.1 Oceanihabitans sp. | reverse complement strand
CATATAATTTAAGGTATAGTTTTTGTTTTTAGTTATATGATTTTAGTATTTTTAATGAAGAAAGGAATAATTTTATGGATGATAATTTTTCACCAAGAGTAAAAGATGTAATAGCATTTAGCAAAGAGGAAGCACTGCGCTTAGGCCACGATTTTATTGGTACCGAGCACTTAATGCTTGGTTTGTTGCGCGACGGAAATGGGAAAGCAATAAACATACTCAATGCACTAGAAATAGACTTAAACCACTTAAGAAGAAAAGTAGAAATTTTAAGCCCTGCAAATCCTAACCTTGCTGTAACCTCTAACGAAAAGAAAAACCTACACCTTACTAGGCAAGCAGAACGTGCTTTAAAAACAACTTTTTTAGAAGCAAAACTATTTCAAAGCACCTCTATTAACACGGCACATTTATTACTTTGTATTCTAAGAAATGAAAACGATCCAACTACAAAACTTTTAAATAAGTTGAAAGTAGATTACGATAATGTTAAAGAACAATTTAAGTTTATGATAACCAACGACGATAATTATATAGAACCAAAAGCCGAATTTCAAGATGATGAGAATGCGGCAGAAGAATCTTCAAAAGATATATTTAATGCTCCCACAGGAAAAACCAATAAAAAATCGAAAACTCCAGTTTTAGATAATTTTGGTAGAGATCTTACAACAATGGCAGAAGAAGGAAAACTAGATCCTGTAGTAGGTAGAGAAAAAGAAATAGAACGCGTTTCTCAAATATTAAGCCGCAGAAAGAAAAACAACCCACTACTAATTGGCGAACCAGGTGTTGGTAAATCGGCAATTGCAGAAGGTTTAGCAAATAGAATTGTTAGCAAAAAAGTATCGCGAATATTATTTAATAAACGCGTAGTAACATTAGATTTAGCAAGCTTAGTAGCCGGAACAAAATACAGAGGCCAGTTTGAAGAGCGCATGAAAGCCGTAATGAACGAGCTTGAAAAAAACGACGACATTATACTGTTTATCGATGAGATACATACTATAGTAGGAGCTGGAGGAGCTACAGGAAGTCTAGATGCATCCAACATGTTTAAACCAGCATTAGCAAGAGGAGAAATACAATGTGTAGGCGCAACTACGCTAGACGAGTACAGACAATACATAGAAAAAGATGGCGCTTTAGAACGTCGTTTTCAAAAAGTTATTATCGAACCTACAAGTGTTACCGAAACCATAGAAATACTTAACAATATAAAAGCGAAGTACGAAGAACACCATAATGTAGAATATACCGAAGAAGCTATTGAAGCTTGCGTAAAACTTACAAATCGATATATGACCGATCGCTTTTTACCAGACAAAGCAATAGATGCTTTAGACGAAGCAGGCTCGCGTGTACATATAACCAATATAAATGTTCCTAAAAAAATTCTAGAATTAGAAAAACAATTAGAAGCAGTACGCGAAACAAAGTCTTCTGTAGTAAAAAAACAGAAATACGAAGAAGCAGCTAAACTTAGAGACGACGAAAAACGTATTGAAAAAGACCTTGCAGACGCACAAGAAAAATGGGAAGCAGACACCAAATTGCATCGCGAAACGGTAAGCGAAGAAAACGTTGCAGATGTAGTATCTATGATGACCGGAGTTCCCGTAAATAGAATTGCACAAACCGAGAGCAACAAATTGGCACAATTACCAGAACTTATTAAAGGAAAAGTAATAGGTCAAGACGAAGCCGTTGCAAAGGTTGTAAAAGCCATTCAACGTAATCGTGCTGGACTTAAAGACCCAAATAAACCA
>JBMZDY010000344.1:0-1780 GCA_049614585.1 Oceanihabitans sp. | reverse complement strand
ATTCTATGGTAATTGCATTGCATTTTTGGTAAGCGATACTACTAAAAAAGAATGCGTTTTTATAAAATGGCTTTAATATCTGCCATTCGTTTTCTTTTATAACAGGCGATAGTTGTTGTAAATCGCCTATTAATAATAATTGTACACCACCAAAAATTTTTGTTTTATCTCTAAATCTACGTAGCGTTTGGTCTATGGCATCTAGTAAATCTGCTCGAACCATACTAATCTCGTCGATAACAACTAGGTCTAAAGATTTAATAATATTTATTTTAGTTTTGCTAAACTTTCTATTAAAATTATTTCCCGAATTAAATTCTTGGTTTGGAATAATTGGACCAAAAGGCATTTGAAAAAAAGAATGTATGGTCATGCCTTTTGCGTTAATTGCCGCTACACCTGTTGGTGCAACTACAACCATACGCTTTAACGAGTTCTTTTTTAATTTATGCAAAAAAGTGGTTTTACCAGTACCTGCTTTTCCGGTTAAAAAAATATTACGGTTGGTATGGTTTACAAATTCCCAAGCAAGATCTAGTTCCTTGTTTTTAGACATAAATTAAAGATATAAAATTCTATTATTAAAATAGGGAAGTAATGTTCTAACTATAAAAGGTCTAATATTCTTTCTAATGCCATACCTCGCGAGCCTTTTATTAATAAGGTAGAATTACTAGGAACTTTAAATTGGTTTTTAAACGAATCGAAATTTTTAAAACATTTTATATTACTAGATATGGTATTGGTTTTAAAAAAGTTTTCTCCTATTAAATAAATGTTTTGAAACGAAGCATTATTCGCGAAGCTTGCAATTTGTTGGTGTTCTTTTTCTGCCTCTGTACCTAATTCAAACATATCGCCAAGTATTACTATTTTGTTTTTTTCTTTTAATAAATTGAAATTAGAAATTGCAGCTTCCATACTAGAAGGGTTTGCATTATATGCATCTAGTATAATTTTATTGGTGTTTTTATTTATTATTTGCGACCTATTGTTTTGCGGAATATAGTTTTCTATACCATTTTTTATTTTTTCTAATGGGACATTAAAATATTCTGCAATTATGGTTGCGGCTCCTAAGTTTGAAAAATTATAGTCTCCTATTAAATTAGAATTTATAATTGTTTGTTCTACTTGTAATTTTACAAAAGGGTTGGTGTCTAATAATTCAATTTTGTAATAATCGGTTTTGTTTTTAGAAAAGCCAATTTTTTTAATATAGGTTTTAAGCTTTTCCAATTGTTTTGCATCATCAGCATTTAAAAATATGTACTTGTTATTTTGTTTTAAGTAATCGTACAGTTCGCATTTTGCATTAACAACTCCTTCTAAACTACCAAAACCTTCTAGGTGAGCTTTACCAAAATTGGTGATATAGCCATAATCTGGTTGCGCGATTTCGCATAAAAAAGCAATTTCTTTTGGATGATTTGCGCCCATTTCTACAATACCCAACTCGGTTTCTTTATCCATAGTTAGTAATGTTAATGGTACGCCAATGTGGTTGTTTAGGTTGCCTAGTGTTGCTACGGTTTTATATTTTTGCGATAGTGCAGCATGTATAAGCTCTTTTGTGGTGGTTTTACCATTACTTCCGGTTAATGCTATTATTGGTAATTTTAAATAATTTCTATGGTAATTTGCTAGTTTTTGAAGGCTTTCTAAAACATTTTCTACAAGAATGGTGTGCTTAGATTGGTAATATTCTTTTTCGTCTATAACTACATATTTTGCTCCTGCTTCTAAAGCTTTTTTCGCAAAAGTATTACCATTAAAATTT
>JBMZDY010000343.1:0-1796 GCA_049614585.1 Oceanihabitans sp. | reverse complement strand
AAGTTCTTTTTAAATTTTTGGAGCGCTAAAGTACTTAATGAATTGGCTTTACCATTCATAAATCTATTACTCTTTTATGGTTGCTACTTTTTTAATAGTATAACTCATTTTTAAGTCTTCTAATACGTGTAGGGCTTCTTCCATATATACGTCTTGACTTAAGCTTTCGTGCCAGCGATCTCTTTTTTCTTTTAAAACAGTATCGCTTTTAAAAAGTTTTTGTTCGTATGGTAAAGATTGAAAACTTAAATTTGTTTGGTAGTCTGCTATTTTTTTAAAACGTTCTGCTATCGATTCGTTTGTGTCTAATTTTTCTTTGTATTTTTTGTAATTTAAGTGATGTACGTTTTCGTCCATTCTACTTTTTACCCACTTAGCATTTTCTTCAATTAATTTTAATTGTGCATTATTTTGCATACGCTCTTGACTCTTTTTAATAGTAGTTTCGTAATCAAAATAATTCTCCCAGTAATTATATTCTACAGCTTCAATTTTATCCCAAGGTAATGGGTTTTCTTGGTCTTTTTCGCCAATATCTATAAAGCTATAACGGTCTGGTACAATTACATCGCTTTTTACACCTTCTAGTTGTGTAGAGCCACCATTAATTCTATAAAATTTTTGGATAGTCATTTTTAAAGCTCCTAAATCTCCTTGCGAATTATTGCGTACCATTCGGTTTAAATCTAATACATTTTGAACCGTTCCTTTACCATAGGTTTGTTTGCTTCCTATAATTATTGCACGTTTATAATCTTGCATTGCTGCTGCTAATATTTCGGAAGCAGAAGCAGATAATTCGTTTACTAATATTACTAATGGGCCATCCCATATTATAGATTCGTCTCTATCTTTTAATACTTCTTTTGGCTGCCCAGTAGAGCGAACTTGTACAATTGGACCATCTTTAATAAATAATCCTGCCATATCTACTACAGTTTGTAGCGAGCCACCACCATTATTACGTAAATCTAGAACTAAACCTTCCATTCCTTCTTTTTTAAGGCGTTCTATTTCTATTTTAATATCGCTTGCGGCATTACGTTTTTTATAGTCGGTAAAATCTACATAAAACTTTGGTAAGTTAATTACACCGAATTTTTTTTCGTTTTTAATTACCATAGACGATTTGGCATAGGTTTCTTCTAGTTCTACCAGGTCTCTTGTAATTGTAATATCTTCTATTTGGCCATCTACTTTTTTAACTGTTAGTATTACTTTTGTTCCTTTTGGGCCTTTTATAAGTTTAATCGCATCGTCTAAGCGCATACCAACTATATTCACCGATTCTTTTTCGTTTTCTTGACGTACTTTTTGAATAATATCGCCAACTTCTAATTCTTGTCCTCGCCATGCTGGTCCTCCAGAAATAAGCTCTACAATTTTAGTGTTGTCCATTTTTTTAGATAGCCTAGCGCCAATTCCTTCTAGTTTTCCAGACATTTGTTGGTCGAATCTATCTTTGTCTTCTGGAGCAAAATAAAAAGTATGCGGATCGAATTCTTCAACAATTGCATTTACATACATCGAGAACCAATCTTTACGTTGCATGTCGTCTATATAATCGTTAAAATATGCGTCCATAGAATTTAATGTTTCTTCTCTGGCTTCTTCTTCTAATTGTTCTAGCGATTTTTTTTCTGAATCTTTTTTCTTTTCGTTTTCAGATACTAACTCATCATAATTAGCAATTGTAGAAAATTTTAACTGCAATCTCCAGCGCTCTTTTAATTGCTTTTTGTTTTTTACATAGGTTGAGTTTTCATAGTCGGTACTGTAATCTTCTTCTTTGGAGT
>JBMZDY010000342.1:0-1806 GCA_049614585.1 Oceanihabitans sp. | reverse complement strand
GTAGGCTTACTTTCTACGGTTAAAATAATGGTAGATAATACCCAACACAAAGCAACTCATACTACTCCAGACTCTTTAACAATTAACAAGTATTTAAAGGAAATGGTAGATGCAGGAGTTGCATATTGCTTTATGGAAGTTAGCTCGCATGGCATACACCAAAACCGTACAGAAGCTTTGCATTTTAAAGGAGGAATATTTACCAACCTTTCGCACGATCATTTAGATTATCACGATACGTTTGCAGAATACCGAGATGTAAAAAAATCGTTTTTCGATAAGTTACCTAAAGATGCATTTGCTCTTGTAAATATTGATGACAAAAACGGATTGGTAATGCTTCAAAACACCAAAGCAAAAAAATGCACCTATGCTTTAAAAACTTATGCAGACTATAAAACTCAAATATTAGAAAATCAGTTTAGTGGTTTACTTTTAAAAATTGACAATGCCGAAGTATGGACAAGACTAATTGGTAATTTTAATGCATATAATGTATTAGCAATCTATGCTACTGCAGAGTTATTAGGCCTAGAGAAAGTAGAAATTTTACGACTTATTAGCCTACTAGAAAGTGTAAGCGGTCGCTTTCAATATTTAATTTCAGATCAAAAAATAACTGCCATAGTAGACTACGCACACACTCCAGACGCATTACAAAATGTATTAGAAACCATAAATAGTATTCGTACGAAAAACGAAGAACTAATAACAGTTGTTGGTTGTGGTGGCGATAGAGACAAAACAAAAAGACCTAAAATGGCAAATATCGCTTCTACTTTAAGTAGCAAAGTGATATTTACAAGCGACAACCCAAGGAGTGAAATTCCAGAAATTATTATTGAAGATATGGAAAAAGGGGTTAACCCCATAAACTATAAAAAAACTATTGCAATTGTAGATCGCAAACAAGCCATAAAAACAGCCTGTCAATTAGCTAAACCTAACGACATTATTTTAATAGCTGGAAAAGGTCACGAAGCCTATCAAGAAATAAAAGGAATACGTCATGACTTTGATGATTTTAAAACCGTACACCAATTACTAAAACAATTACAAAAATAACATGCTTTATTATTTATTTGAATATTTAGAAAAACAATACCAATTTCCAGGAGCCTCTCTTTTTGGGTTTATAACCTTTAGAGCTGCTGTTGCTATAATATTGTCGCTATTATTTTCTACAATATTTGGTAAACGCATTATTCGTTTTTTACAAAAACAACAAGTAGGAGAAACCATAAGAGATTTAGGCCTAGAAGGACAAGCAGAAAAAGCTGGCACACCAACTATGGGAGGTATAATAATTATACTAGCTACTTTAATTCCGGTATTACTTTTAGCAAAACTAGAAAACACCTATATCATACTATTAATAGTTACCACTTTATGGATGGGGACTATTGGTTTTATAGACGATTATATTAAAAAGTTTAAAAACGACAAGGAAGGTTTAAAAGGAAGATTTAAAGTACTTGGTCAAGTAGGTCTTGGTATTATTGTTGGCGCTACTTTATACTTTAACCAAAATGTTACAATTAAAGAGAAACTTCCAGCAGCACAACAACAAGAAATTCTAGCCGAAAACCCAAATGCATTGCCTTCAAAGTTTTTTGCTGCCGAAAAAAAATCTACAAAAACAACCATCCCATTTGTAAAAGGAAACGAGTTCGATTATGCCGATTTAATTACTTGGATAAACCCATTATGGGACAAATATGCATGGATAATTTTTATACTAGCATCCATTTTTATAATAACAGCAGTTTCTAATGGTGCAAATCTTACCGATGGCATTGATGGTTT
>JBMZDY010000341.1:0-1814 GCA_049614585.1 Oceanihabitans sp. | reverse complement strand
AATAAAATTGGCGCATACCAAAATGCCATATGGCAAATATAAAAATCGCTATTTAATAGACCTGCCAGAATATTATGTGGTTTGGTATCAAAGAAAAGGTTTCCCTAAAGGCAAATTGGGCGAAATGCTAGAAACGGTTTATACATTAAAAGTAAACGGACTAGAAGATTTAATTCGAAATATTCAAAAAAACTTTCCTAAAAAGTAATTCAAAAGGCAAAAACAGGAAATTCAATTTATCTATAAATTCTCTATTGTTTGTAAGTAATTTTACTACTTATTTTATTTCATACAACCTGTAAGAAGTAATAAACCTAACGAATCTATTTCCGCTTTAAAATAATCGTTTAAAGGCACAAACAATTAAACTTAAAATCGTAAATTTGCTCGCGTTTAACAACGCAACATGACAACTACAACGAAATACATATTTGTTACAGGAGGAGTAACCTCTTCCTTAGGAAAAGGGATTATTGCAGCATCGCTTGCAAAACTACTACAAGCACAAGGTTACCGAACCACAATTCAAAAATTAGATCCTTATATAAACGTAGATCCAGGAACACTAAACCCATACGAACATGGCGAATGTTATGTAACAGACGATGGCGCAGAAACCGATTTAGATTTAGGGCATTACGAGCGTTTTTTAAACGTACCAACTAGTCAAGCTAACAATGTTACAACTGGACGTATTTACCAAAGTGTTATAGAAAAAGAACGTCGTGGTGAGTTTCTTGGGAAAACAGTTCAAGTAATTCCACATATTACTGATGAAATTAAAAACAGAATTCAAATTCTTGGTAACTCTGGCGATTACGATGTAGTAATTACAGAAATTGGTGGAACCGTTGGTGATATTGAATCTTTACCTTATGTAGAAGCTGTACGTCAATTAAAATGGGATTTAGGCGATAATAATGCAATAGTCATTCATTTAACACTAGTGCCTTATTTATCTGCAGCTGGAGAATTAAAAACCAAACCAACCCAACATAGTGTAAAAACACTAATGGAAAGTGGTGTACAAGCAGATGTTTTAGTTTGTAGAACCGAACACGAACTACCAAAAGAATTACGTAGTAAACTAGCAAAATTTTGTAATGTTCGCGAAGAAGCAGTAATACAGTCTATAGATGCTTCTACAATTTACGATGTACCAAATTTAATGCTAGACGAAGGGCTAGATAAAGTAGTACTTAAAAAGCTAGCTTTAAAAAGTAATACTCCAGATTTAAAAAGTTGGAATAAATTTTTAGAGCGTCTTAAAAATCCTAAAACCGAAATAACCATTGGTTTAATAGGTAAGTATGTAGAGCTTCAAGATTCTTATAAATCTATACTTGAGGCGTTTATACACGCAGGTGCGCAAAATGAAGTAAAAGTAAATATCGAGTCTGTTCACTCCGAGTATTTAAATCCCGATAATGTAAAAGCAAAACTTTCGCATCTTAATGGTGTTCTAGTAGCGCCAGGTTTTGGCGAGCGTGGTATAGAAGGAAAAATTGCAGCAGTACAATATGTGCGAGAAAATAAAATTCCGTTTTTTGGTATCTGTTTAGGAATGCAAATGGCAGTTATAGAATATTCTAGAAACATATTAAAAATAGAAGATGCCAACTCTTTTGAAATGGATCCAGACACTAAGAATCCAGTTATTAGTTTAATGGAAGAACAAAAAACAATAACAGACAAAGGAGGAACCATGCGATTAGGTACTTGGACTTGTAATTTAAAAAAAGACAGTATAGTAGCAAAAGTTTATAAAACCGAAACCATAACAGAGCGCCATAGACATCGCTACGAATTTAATA
>JBMZDY010000340.1:0-1824 GCA_049614585.1 Oceanihabitans sp. | reverse complement strand
GGAACTTTAACTACAAGCGAAAACTTAAAAGTACATCCAAGAATGAAAGAATTATATAAATTCTTTAAATACAATGGAAAAGTAGTAGATATAACCGATTACGATTTAAACACTTTAAATATATTTTCGCGAACGGTTCTTAAAATGATTGCTACTGGAAAAGAAAATTGGGAAAAAATGCTTCCAGAAGGTGTTGCAAAACTTATAAAAGAAAAGAGCCTGTTTGGTTGTGAAACCGAAGAGCTTTTTCATGATGAGTAAAATATAGTTTCTAAAAAAACACCATTTTAACGACCTCTTTTAATTTAGCTAAAAGAGGTCGTTTTTTATTAATATTATGGTAAGTTTAAATACGAATTTACCAATCTAATAAACTCTGCTCGATATCCTAACGTATCTTCTCCTCTACCCGATTCTGCTAGCCTTATAACATCTTGCAATGTTGTGTTGTTACAAAAGTTAGATTGTCTTAATTGCATACCAAATAAAGCTACTGCTGCTGCAAACTGCATATCTTTAGATGCTACAGATGTTACATCGTTTAATATATGCTCTATTGCTACACTTGTATTTTTATCTGGTTTTTTGTATCTAAATTTTACGGTAAGCAATTCGTCGTTAAAATTATTAGTCTTTTTTGTTGCTGTATATTTAAGTTTGGTTGCAGTTTTTAAATACTTACTAACTACACCAACAGGCACTACTTCATATAAAGCAGTAACCGTATGTCCGCTTCCTAATTCTCCAGCGTCTTTTGTATCGTCAATAAAATCTTCGTCTTCAAGCATTCTATTTTCGTATCCAATTAAACGGTAAGCTTGTACTTTATTTGGGTTAAACTCTACTTGTATTTTTACATCTTTTGCAATGGTATATAGTGTACCTCCAAATTCTTTTCCAAATACTTTTTGTGCTTCTTGCATGGTATCTATATACGCATGGTTTCCATTTCCTTTATCTGCAAGAATCTCTAATTTTGAGTCTTTATAATTTCCGTAACCAAAACCTAAAACCGATAAGAACACACCAGATTTTCGTTTTTCTTCTATTAATTTCTGCATCGCTTTATCGCTAGATGCACCTACATTAAAATCGCCATCGGTTGCTAATATCACTCGGTTGTTTCCATTTTTTTTAAAGTTTTTATCGGCTAATTTATAAGCCATTTTAATACCTTCTCCTCCTGCGGTAGAACCACCAGATTGCAAGTTTTGTAATGCTTTTAAAATTTTGTCTTTATGCTTTCCAGAAGTAGGTTGTAACACCACTCCTGCTGCTCCTGCATAAACAACTATTGATACTTTATCTTTTTCTCGTAATTGATTTACTAATAATTTAAAAGCCGATTTTAATAATGGTAATTTATTAGATGCTCTCATCGATCCGGAAACGTCTATTAAAAAAGTAAGATTGCTTGCTGGCAATTCGGTGTTTTTATAGGTTCTACCTTGCATTCCTATCTTAACCAATTTAGTATTTAAATTCCAAGGTGTTTTGGTTAATTCGGTATGAATTGCAAACGGATGTTTACCAGTAGGCTGTGCATAATTATAATTAAAATAGTTTACCATTTCTTCAATCTTAACCGCATCTGGAGGAACTACTTGCCCATTATTAATAATACGTCTTACATTACTATATGCTGCCTTATCTACGTCTATAGAAAAAGTAGACAGCGGATTTGTTATAACTGTTTCAAATTGGTTTTCGGTAATTATTGCGTAGCTATCTTTGTTTTTGTTTAATCTAAAGTTGCCCTTATGAGTTCTTATTATTGTACAACCATGTTTTGCTGCTTTACCAAACTTTTCTTTCGCTTCTAAT
>JBMZDY010000339.1:0-1827 GCA_049614585.1 Oceanihabitans sp. | reverse complement strand
ACCTACTTGCACATTATGCCCTAAACTACACTTCCCTTCTACTTCAATTTCGCCTAAAATAGATTTAATCATTGTAGACTTTCCTTCTCCATTTCTACCAACAAAACAAACTTTTTCGCCTCTGGCTATAGAAAAACTAGCATCTTTAAAAACAGAAACATCGCCATAGCTTTTAGATAAACCTTCTACAATTACAGGATAATCTCCAGAACGTTGTGCTGGTGGAAACTTAAGTTTTAATGCAGAATTATCTACTTCATCAATTTCAATAATTTGTAGTTTTTCTAGCATTCTCTCTCGAGAAGATACTTGGTTTGTTTTAGAGTAAGTGCCTTTAAAACGTTCTATAAAAGCCATATTATCTGCAATAAACTTTTGCTGTTCTTGGTAAGCTTTTATTTGGTGGCTTCTTCTATCTTCTCGTAATTGTAAATAGTGAGAATAATTTGCTTTATAGTCATAAATACGTCCCATAGTAACTTCTATAGTACGATTTGTAATATTATCTATAAAAGCACGATCGTGAGAAATAACCATTACAGCATTAGCTTTATTTACTAAAAAATCTTCTAACCAAATTACAGATTCAATATCAATATGGTTTGTAGGCTCATCTAATAAAATTAAATCTGGTTTTTGAAGTAGTATTTTGGCTAATTCAATACGCATACGCCAACCTCCAGAAAACTCGTTTGTTAATCTTGTAAAATCTTCTTGTTTAAAACCTAAACCTTTTAAAGCTTTTTCTACTTCGGCATCGTAATTTACATCTTCTAAAGCATAGTATTGCTCACCTAACTCACTTACCTTTTCTATAATAGACATGTACTCATCGCTCTCGTAATCTGTTCTAGTTTCAAGTGCTTTATTTAGCGTGTCCATTTCGCTTTTCATTTTAAAAATGTGAGCGAATGCTTTAGATGCTTCTTCAAAAACAGTACAATTATCTTCGGTTAACAAATGCTGCGGAAGGTAAGCGATTACAGTATCTTTTGGATGACTTATTTTGCCTCGAGTAGCATTTTGTACTCCTGCAACAATCTTCATCATAGTAGATTTTCCTGCACCATTTTTTCCCATGAGTGCAATTTTATCGTTAGGGTTTATAACAAAATTAACATCGCTAAATAAAGTTGTACCACTAAATTCTACTGCTAAATTATCTACTGTAATCATGTGTAATATTTTGTAAAATTTTAAGCTGCAAAACTAAGAAAAAGCTAAAGATTACTTTTATATATTTTATTAAATTAAGCATTACAAGTTTCTTTTAACATTATTAAAACCTTAATAATTTTAATACAGCAAAAAACTGCCCTTTACATTTTGTTTATTAGTTTATATTTACACTTCGCTTAACTTTTTATGAAGAAAATAATTGCCAAATACAAAGACAGTAAATTTAGAATGTTTATAATGGAGCATAAAAAATATGCACCAATATTTTTTTTTATAGCTGGTTTTATTTTCGATACTTTAACACTTGGCCGTGTAGATAGGCTTTACGATACCGTAGTATTGTGCCTACACATGACCTTGCTTACTGTTACAATTTACTTGTATAATTTAGCAGATGACGGTAAGTGGCAAAACACATTGTTAGGACGCTACGAACTCTATTTACCACTAGCTATACAGTTTTTTTTTGGTGGCCTTTCTAGCGCATATGTTATTTATTTTTTTAGAAGTGTTTCGGTTTCTAAAACAGTTTCGTTTTTTATTTTATTGCTTTTATTGCTGTTTGCTAATGAGTTTTTAAAAAAACGAATTGCAAATAAGTATTTACAATTTAGTGTCTATTTTTTTATCAGTTTTACATTCTTTTCT
>JBMZDY010000338.1:0-1831 GCA_049614585.1 Oceanihabitans sp. | reverse complement strand
TTAAACTATTTCTTGGGTTTCCTTCGCCAGTACCAACCCAAATAACACTTGGGTTTGATTGCTGTATTGCTACAGCTCCAACTGAAGCGGTAATTTCTTTATTAAAAATAGGCTCCCAAGTTATTCCTCCAGAAATAGATTTCCATAATCCTCCAGATGCGGTTCCTGCATATATAATATCTGGGTTATTATGTACCGCATCTATTGCTGTAACACGACCAGACATTCCTCCAGGACCTATGTTTCGTGGTTTCATGTTTTTTACCAAATCCATTGGTAATTCTTGTGCAGTTATAAATAAAATAGAAAGTAGGAATAAAAGCGTGGTATATTTTTTCATTGGGATTTTTTAAGAAATTAAAAGTAGTAAAAATTGCTAAGAATTGTTACCAAGAATCTCTAGATTTTATATTGTTTTCGCATAATTGTATAATTATAGTAATGCGTTTTTGTCTTGTAGTTTCTCGTTTGGCTTGATTTAACCAATATAGATACCCTTTTCTGTAGGAAGGTGCAAAGTTTTTGTAGTTTGTAAATGCTAGTAAATTGGTATTAAATTCTTTTTGTAAATCTTCTGGAATAATTCCTTTTTCAACAGCATCAAGAGCAGTCCAACTTCCGTTTTGCTTGCTTATTTTAATTTTTTCAAAACCACTTTTATGCATAAGCTTTGCAGTAGTAAGTTCTTTTATATACTTTTTGTTTAGAGCACTCCAAACACTTTTAGCATTTCTAGGTGTAAAATATTGCCTGCGTTTCCCGTTACCAAGGCTTTTAACCGTAGAATCTATCCACCCGAAGCATAAAGCTACTTTTACAGCTTCTTCCCATCGCATGGATGGTTCTTTGTTTTCTATTTTATAAAATATTAAGTAGATTCCTGTACAAGTGCTATGGTTTAAAAATAGCCATTCTCGCCATTCTGTATCTGTTTTAAAATATAATTCAGGAATATTCATTTTTAAATTTAACTATAATTATTCAAACAAAAAAAGCCATTTCCAATTGGAAACGGCTTTTATCTTCTAACTAAACTTTGGTTTTAAAAACAGTATTTGTTTTCTGCTTTTACTTTTTCTGCTATCTCAATACGTAAGTCTACAATATCTGGATAGTTTGCATATTTTGTAAAACGTTTAAGTCCCATTAACATCATTTTTTGTTCGTCTCCTTCGGCAAAAGAAATTATACTTTCTTTTCCATTAGATTCTACAATATCTACTGCATGATACAAGTATAATTTTGCCATAGCAATTTGTACCGATTGCGATTCTTCGCCAAAACGTTTTGCATTTTTTTCGGTTCTTAATAAAGTAGATTCTGCCATATATATTTCTATTAATATATCGGAAGCTGCAATTAATAATTGTTGATGTTTGTCTAAATCTGGTCCAAATTTTTGAACAGCAGCTCCAGCAACCATTAAGAAAACTTTTTTAAGTTTTGCAATCATTTGTTTTTCTTCGGAAAATAGTTCCGAATAATCTGGTACTTCAAAAGAAGGGATACCCATTAATTCTTGTTGTACCGCTTGCGCAGGATTTAATAAGTCTACATGACCTTTCATTGCTTTTTTAACAAGCATTCCAACGGAAAGCATACGGTTTATTTCGTTTGTTCCTTCGTAAATACGTGCAATACGAGCATCTCTCCAAGCTGCTTCCATTGGTGTTTCTTCAGAGAAGCCCATACCTCCAAAAATTTGAATTCCTTCGTCTGCACATCTTTGTACTGCTTCAGATACCGCAACTTTTAATATAGAACATTCTATTGCATATTCTTCTACACCTTTTAATTCTGCTTCTTGATGTGTATTACCAGAAGCCATTCG
>JBMZDY010000337.1:0-1831 GCA_049614585.1 Oceanihabitans sp. | reverse complement strand
TACGATTATTAGGGATTTCTATAGCAAATTTAAATACCGAAAAAACTAAAAAACCAGTAGAATCAAAAAAGGAAGTAAGCGTACAATTACAGTTTGATTTTTAATGCATTAAAATAATAACCAATCATTTAAAGTTTATTTTAATACAAAAGCTACTTTTTTCTTAAAATTCATTAATTTCGCAAATCCATAATGAAATTAGAAAAAATGAGCGCAGGATTCCCTGAATATAAAGGACTTAACTTACCAAAAGTAGCAGACGAAATCTTAAACTATTGGCAAGAAAACAACATCTTTGAAAAAAGTATAACTACTCGCGAAGGCGCTAAACCATTTGTGTTTTTTGAAGGACCTCCTTCTGCAAACGGTTTACCAGGTGTACACCACGTATTAGCACGTGCTATAAAAGATATTTTTCCACGTTATAAAACCATGAAAGGTTTCCAAGTTAAGCGTAAAGCAGGTTGGGACACACATGGATTACCAATAGAATTAGGTGTAGAAAAAGAGCTAGGTATTACCAAAGAAGATATTGGGAAAACCATATCTGTAGAAGATTATAATGCAGCATGCCGCAAAGCAGTTATGCGCTATACCGATATTTGGCATGACCTTACCAACAAAATGGGATACTGGGTTAATATGGACGATCCATATATAACTTACGAACCTAAATATATGGAAAGTGTATGGTGGTTATTAAAACAAATTTACAACAAAAGCCTACTTTATAAAGGCTATACCATACAACCATACTCTCCAAAAGCAGGAACTGGTTTAAGTTCGCACGAGTTAAACCAACCAGGAACATACCAAGATGTAACAGATACTACAGTTGTAGCACAATTTAAGGCTAATGAAGAATCGTTACCTGCGTTTTTAAAAAATTACGACCATTTACATTTTCTAGCCTGGACAACTACTCCTTGGACATTACCAAGTAATACTGCATTAACAGTAGGTTCAAAAATAGATTATGTAGTTGTAGCAACATACAACCAATACACTTTTAAACCTGTACATGTAATTTTAGCTAAAAACCTTGTAGCAAAACAGTTTACTGGTAAGTATATACAAACAGAAAATGTAGAAGAATTAAAAAGCTACACCAAAGAAAGTAAAAAAATACCTTTCCTTATTTGTACAGAATGTAAAGGAAAAGATTTAGTAAATATTACTTACCAACAATTATTAAAATACGCTTTACCTAACGATAATCCTCAAGATGCATTTCGAGTAATTTCTGGAGATTTTGTTACAACCGAAGATGGTACAGGAATTGTTCACACAGCACCAACATTTGGAGCAGACGATGCGCTAGTTGCAAAACAAGCAACACCAGAAATTCCACCTATGTTAGTTAAAGACGAGAACGACAACTTAGTTCCTTTAGTAGATTTACAAGGTCGTTTCCGTCCAGAGATGAAGGAGTTTGCAGGCAAATATGTTAAAAACGAATATTATGCAGATGGCGAAGCTCCAGAACGCTCCATAGATGTAGAATTAGCCATAAAATTAAAAGAAGAAAACAAAGCCTTTAAGGTTGAAAAATACAAACACAGTTACCCAAATTGCTGGCGTACAGACAAACCAATATTATACTATCCGTTAGACTCTTGGTTTATTAAAGTAACAGACGTAAAAGACAAAATGTTTGCCTTAAACGAAACCATTAACTGGAAACCTAAATCTACAGGAGAAGGTCGTTTTGGTAACTGGCTAGCCAATGCAAACGATTGGAATTTATCTCGTTCTCGTTATTGGGGAATTCCATTGCCAATTTGGAGAACCGAAGATGGTAAAGAAGAAATTTGTATTGGTTCTGTTGAAG
>JBMZDY010000336.1:0-1839 GCA_049614585.1 Oceanihabitans sp. | reverse complement strand
TTGGGTAAATATTGTAGAAAAGAATATAGAAGACATTCTTACAGACCACGCTTTTTGCGAGCAGAAAGCTACCAGTACCGCTATTTCATTAATTGTAAGTTTTCCAGAATATACCGAATTGGTACAAGAAATGGTTGCATTAGTAAAAGAAGAAATCTCTCATTTTAAAATGGTTCACGATAAAATTTTAGATCGTGGCTGGACACTAGGAAGAGATAGAAAAGACGACTATGTAATTGCTTTATTAAAGTTTTTTCCAAAAGGAGGAAGTAGAACTACACAATTAGTTCACCGTTTACTTTATGCTGCTTTAATAGAAGCTAGAAGTTGCGAACGTTTTAGATTACTTTCGGAAGAATTAGAAGATAAAGAATTGGCATTATTTTATAAAAATTTAATGGTTAGTGAGGCAAACCATTATACCATGTTTTTAGGTTTCGCTAGGCAATACGGAAACCGAGAAGAAGTAGATAAAAAATGGCAATCTCTTTTAGTTTTTGAAGCTGAGATAATGAAAGATTTAGGAAAAACACAAAGTATTCACGGTTAGATATAAGCATAAAAAAACTCCCAATTATGGGAGTTTTTTTTATGCTTTATTGGTAAGTGTTTGTTTAGTCTACACGAACACCAATACCTATTTGGAAATTATGGTTTTTAGCTTCAACACCTAAGTCGTCGTCAAGTATATTCATTAAACCGTAGTTATATCTTGCATCTACAAAAAACATTTCGGTAATATTATATTTAGCACTTGCTACACCAGAAAATAACATGTTTCTATAACCATCTTGATGGCTCCATATTTTTAAACTTGCTTGTGGACCAACACCTATAGATAGGTTTCCTAAATTATAACGAACAGTTACTGGTAAATGTAAATAGTCTGCACGTAATTCTCTTGCTTTTCCTCCTTCGGCAGAATACATAAGTTCTGGCATTACCGAAAGGCTTTCCGATATTTTATAATCTACAAAAGCACCAAAAGCAAATCCATTTCTATGGGAGTTTTCAAAACTTGGGTGTGGTTCAAAATCTAAATTCGAAATATTTAGACCCGCTCGAACTCCATATTCTACTTGAGAATACATGCTAATACTAGCAAAGAATACTGCGGTAATTAGTAAAATTTTTTTCATTGGATTAGTTTTTATATTTGTAATTAATAGCTTCTAAAAATAATATTGTATAACAATAGCTACACAAATATACCTTTTTTTTTTAATTGATTAAAGCCTTTCTAAAAAAGCAGGTTTTTTTTAGATAAAGTTACCATTTACGGTGTTGTAATGCATACTTTTTATAATTCCGTCTACCAATCCTATCTTTGGAACATACATATCTTTTGCTCCACTCCATTTCATTGCAGATAAGTAAATTCTTGTTGCTGGTATAATAACATCTGCTCGATCTTGGTTTAAATCTAACTCTGTAATTCGTTCTTCATACGAGTAGGTTTGCAGCATATTATAATAAGAAGTTAAGTAAAAATAACTTAATGGTTTACCAAGTGCTTTACCAGATATTTTGAAAATTTTATTAATATTCCCACCAGAACCTATTACGTCTAATTTGTAATACATAGAGGTGTTTGCTTTAATCCATGCTTCAATTTCTTGCCAGGTTTCTTTTTTTACAATATCGTTTAGTAATCGTACGGTTCCTATTTTAAACGATTTCGAAATAATACTCTCCCCACGATGGATTACGGTAAATTCTGTGCTGCCTCCACCAACATCTATATATAAATAGGTTTTGTTAGAATCTATATAAGCGTGCAAATCGGTGGCTGCAATTATAGCAGCTTCCTCCTCTCCTCCTATAATATCTATTTTAATA
>JBMZDY010000335.1:0-1853 GCA_049614585.1 Oceanihabitans sp. | reverse complement strand
CGTTGCAATTCCTGCATATACAGCTATAAAAGTTATTTTAAAAGAATTTTTATCGGAAAACAAAGTGGTTAAAAAACTAACCAAAAACCTATAGTTGCCTTTTGAATGTTTCGCTTTTAAATACCGAAATTCAAGCCTTTATAAACAGCAATATAAATGCAGATATAAGTAGCTTGGTATTAAAGGGAAGCCCTTTCCCAAACGTTACTATTCAAGAATTGATTGCGCAAATTGAAGCAAAAAAACGCTGCGAAAAAAAACTTCCTACCTGGTTTAATACGCCAAATATATATTACCCAAATAAATTAAATATAGAACAAACCTCTTCTGAAATTACCGCAAAGTTTAAAGCCAATTTACTAAACGGAAATTCTATAATTGACCTTACTGGTGGTTTTGGTGTAGATTGTTTTTATTTTTCTAAGGTGTTTAAAACGGTTATACATTGCGAAATTAATACTGCGCTTTCTACAATTGTAAAGCATAATTTCAAGCAGCTTCCCGCTAATGTAGAAACGGTAACAGCAAATGGTATCGAGCATTTAAATACAATTAAAAAGCCGTTGGATTGGATTTATATAGATCCTTCGAGAAGACATGATAGTAAAGGGAAAGTATTTTTTTTAAACGACTGCCTTCCTAATGTACCCAAGCATCTAGACCTTTTGTTTAGCAAAGCAAACAACATACTTATTAAAACCTCGCCGCTATTAGATATTACGGTTGGTTTAAATGAATTAAAAGCGGTAAAAAAAATATTTATTGTTGCCGTAAACAACGAAGTAAAAGAATTACTCTGGGAATTAGAAAAAGGGTTTTCTGGTAAAATAGAAATACATACCTGCAATATTAAAAAAGAAAGCGAGCAGCATTTTAAATTTTATTTAGAAACCGAAAACCATAGTGAAGATGCTACAACCAGCTTCCCTTTAAACTATGTATACGAACCCAATGTTGCTATTTTAAAATCTGGTGCCTTTAATACCATTGCCCAGCAATTACACCTTTTTAAACTACACAAACACACGCATTTGTATACCAGTACAAAGGTTCAAGAATTTCCTGGCAGGAGATTTAAAGTAGAAAATATACTGCCTTATAACAAAAAGACTCTTAAAAAAGCAGGATTTAAACAAGCCAATATTACTACTAGAAATTTTCCGGAAACGGTAAGTCAAATTAGAAAAAAGCACCATATAAAAGATGGTGGCGATTGCTATTTATTTTTCTGCACCGACTTAGAAAACAATAAAATAGTACTACAAACAAAAAAGCTTGCATAAAAAATATACAAGCTTTTAAAATATGTTTTTTTAGAATTGCTTATTCTTCCATTGCAGCGGCAACAGCAGCAGATAAGCGTTTGTATGTACCATTTACCAATCGGTCGCGAATTGCATCGAAAGCATCTAAGGTTTCTTTTACATCTTCTAATGTATGTGTAGCAGTAGGAATCATACGTAATAAAATTAATCCTTTAGGGATTACAGGATACACAACTATAGAACAGAAAATACCATAATTTTCACGAAGGTCTTTAACTAAAGCCATCGCTTCTGGAATACTTCCTTTTAAATACACTGGAGTTACACAACTTTGTGTGGTACCAATATCAAACCCTCTTTCTTTTAATCCAGATTGTAGCGCGTCTACTATAGTCCATAAATTTTGTTTTAATTCTGGCATAGTACGCAGCATATCTAAACGCTTTAATGCTCCAACTACCAATTGCATTTGCAACGATTTTGCAAACATTTGCGAACGCAAGTTATATTTTAAATAATCTATTATTTCTTGGTCTGCAGCAATAAAGGCTCCTGTACTTGCCATAGATTTTGCAAAAGTTGCAAAAT
>JBMZDY010000334.1:0-1854 GCA_049614585.1 Oceanihabitans sp. | reverse complement strand
ACATAAACAACATTTGCTTGGTTGTTTTTAAATGAAAAGGTATTGTTTCCGTTGGTAACATTTAATTTACGTTGTGCAATTGCGCTATTAGTTTTAATAGTCTCGGTTTTTCCGTTTATTGTATATTCTAATTCTATAGATTTCCCACCATTTTCTTTTACCATTTTAGCAATTGCCAATAGGCTATATGCTGTTGTTTGCGTACTCATCCAGCGGTTGCCAGACAAGTTTTTAGCAATAGAATTAGCTAGTTCTTTTGCTCGATTATCTTTAGTAATAACCATGGTTTCTAATGCCATTGCTCGATTTCTGTTTAACGAACCATAGGTGTAATAATTTTGTTTAGGAGCTTCAAATTCTATATTTGCCAAATTTGTTATTTGGTTGCTAGCTTCGGTTTGCCCAACTAATGCATAGGCAGCTGCTAATCGCCATTTTGCTTCGTTAGAAATTTCAGAAAACTCACGCAATCTATTCATTGCTGCTAAATCTGGACTTCCTGCTAATGCTAAAGTATACAGCCTGTATGCTTGTGCTAAATCGGAATTATAAACTTTATAACTAGGGCGCCAATTTCTTGCAGCTTCTTTTTGGTATGCAATCCAATTGTTTTTAAATGTAAGTGGTAGTACAAAACCTTTCTTTTCTGCTTCCAATAGGAAATGTCCAGCGTAACTTGTTCCCCAATCGCTAGCAGTGTTTTCTCCCATCCAATAGCTCATTCCGCCATTAGGTTTCTGGAAAAACCCTAACCGTTTTATTCCGTCTTTTATATTTTGATCTATTTCTTGTTTTTTATTAAAAGTTAAATCAAAAATATCTTGTAAATATAACTGCGGAAAAACACTAGAAGTTGTTTGTTCTACACAGCCATGCGGATATTGTATTAAGTACTGTAAGCGTCTGGAAAAATCTATTGGTGGCATGGTAGAAAACTCTACGGTTGCACTATTGGTTCCTGGCACACCAATAGTTGCAAAGTCTAGGTTTTCAATAGTATTTGCTTCTAATGTTTTATTTAATGAAACAGAAGTTATTGGGTTTGTGTTAACTACATCTAGTTCTACTTTATAGGTAGATTTTTCGCCATTTCCTGTAGCAATTACTTCTACAGTATTTATACCTTTTGCTTTACTTACATCTAACTCAAAATAAGCCATTTTTTCATCTGGTTTTTTAAAAGTTAAAGCTTGGGTTTTATTGCCAATTACTGCTATGCCATTACTAAGTTTTAAGCTAATATTCACATTTTTCACATTAGGTTCCATAGCAAAAACGGTAACCGGTAATGTTACTTTTTCTCCTGGGCTTAGTTTTCGCGGAAGCGTGGCTAAAACCATTAATGGCTTTTTTACTTGTACGGTTTTGTCTGTGCTACCGTATGCTTCGTTTGTAATATCGCCGGCAATAACCATGGTTCTTACAGAGCCAATATAATTTGGCATTTTTATTTTATGTGCTTTATTATCGCCAGGCTTTAACGCGAAAGGGCCTAAAAATTTTACTACTGGTTTAAACCGATTTGCTTTTTTGTTTTTTCCTTTGGTAGCACTACCATCGCCACCTATAGCAAATATTTGATCGATACTTCCAGAATACGCGCCAATTACATCGTCGAAAATATCCCATGTTTTAACGCCTAGAGCTTCTCTTTTGTAGAACGATTTCCATGCGTTTGGTGTTTTAAATCTAGTTAAATCTAGTAAGCCTTCTTCTACCATTGCTATGGTATAGGTCATTGCTTTGTTGTTTTTTTCGGTAACAAAAACTTCAAATTCTTGTTCGGGTTTTAAAACGCTAGGCATTTTTATTTGGGGTTCTAGTTTGGTATTTGGGTCTTCTACCATAATTGGA
>JBMZDY010000333.1:0-1880 GCA_049614585.1 Oceanihabitans sp. | reverse complement strand
TTTGTCCATTTGTCTGCAATTGGACCTTGAGGTATTTTAGAATCTAAAGCCATATTAGATATATTTATTAATGATTAAAATGATGAAATAATGCAATAAAAATGAATCCTAACGGAACTAAGATTGCATATACCTTTCCGAATCCTTTTAATCCTTTTGTGTATTTATTATTTGCTCCAACAGATTGAAACGCAGAGTTAAAACCATGTAATAAGTGTAATGCCAAGAATACAAAACCTAAGCAATATAAAGCGACTCTCCAGATTGGAACAAACTTTTCTTGTAATTCGTGAAAATATCTAAATTCACCATTGTGCATTCCAGACATATCGCCTAGAATATATTTTGTGTTTATTTCTGGAATCCAGAAATCTATAAAGTGAATAACTAAAAAGACAAGGATAAATCCTCCGCTCCAAATCATGTTTCTACTCATCCAAGAAGAATTAGCAGCGCCATTATTTTTAGCATAACTTACTTGTCTTGCGTTTCTATTTTTGATTTCTAATACAAATCCCATTATAAAATGAAAAATAACACCAAAAATTAAAACCGGTTGAATTAGGTATTGTATTACCCAAAAGGTTCCCATAAAGTGAGATACTTCGTTAAAAGCATCTGGACTTATTACAGAAAGAAGGTTAATAACAAAGTGTTGTAGTACAAAAATCATTAAGAAGAGTGCCGAAAGTGCCATGGCAAACTTTCTTCCTATTGAAGAATTTAAAATTCCGCTCATTATTTGTGTGGTTTGTTTATAATTACACAAAGATACTATGCAAGTTGAACGCAAGCAAACGAAAAACGGATTTTAAAATTTATTTAGAATGGATTTAATTAAACGAAATTCTTAATTTTTAAGAACCTCTTTTTAATTTAATTAACAATTGGTATTAAGCCTCGCAATCCCATATCTACCAACTGTTCTCCAGCTCCTGGCTCGTACTTTCCATCGACATTTACTTCTGTCCATTCAAAACTATTATTGGTAGAAAAAGACAAGGTTACCACAACATCTTCGGTTTCGTTACCTGTTATGGTTAAACCGTTTGCAAACTCACCAGTAACCACACAAGAACCTTGTGGTATAGGTGAAGAGTCGAACAACGGGTTAGGTACTGTAGTAGCTCCTGCTGGTGCTTGACCTTGAACTGTTAAGCCCAAAGCTTCGAAGGCCCAAAAACCTTGTAATCTATTTGCATCGACAGTAATTGGGCTTCCGTTTAAATGAAACGAAGTAATAAATGTATTATACCCAACAAAACTAGCAAGAGTCCCAGTGTATTCGTTTCCGTTATCTGCTAAAAAAGCAATGTCTCCTTCTTGGTACGCTAAAGATACCCGAACCCAAGTATAATTTCCTGCCTGTACTTGATTTAAAGGAATACTTAAAAAAGTTTCATTATTTCCAGCAAAATTTGCATTCTGAAAATTTATTGCTTTATCGCCTCCTGCATTAGTTTCTGCTCCCTCGAAGACAATTTCTCCGGTCCCTAATGCTGTTAATGCATTAGGAGCAAATTCTATATAATTTGCACTCATTCTATTTATTCCTGGCGATTGGGCTGCATTACCAGCTGCTACTGCTACTGGCTGTCCCAAATTACCCAATCGTTCTTGCGTAGGATCGAATTTTAATTTAATAATTAAATTTGCTTCTGTTGTATTGTTTGGCGTACTATTATCTTCACTACAAGAAAATAAAAAGAACAAACTTATACTTAATAATAAAGGAAACGGTTTCATCTTAATGGTTTCCTATTATAACTTAATTTTTAGGGAAATCGTATATTATTTTACTTCGAATGTAGTTTTTTCATTATTTATTTGAATGGTATATTTTCCTTTTGGCAAGTAGTATTTATTATTTTTTGCAGGAT
>JBMZDY010000332.1:0-1883 GCA_049614585.1 Oceanihabitans sp. | reverse complement strand
CTGTATAAAAGCGATGACAATAGAGTGGAAAAAAAGAGGGTTGTTTTAATACAAAATGTAAACCATGAAAAGTAATACAAATTACCATAGTGTAAATTGGATTGATGGAATGAAAATAAATAAAAATCATTTTATCGATCAAGAAAACGCATTACAAAACGCTATTAATAATGCACAAAAAAACGGCATAACACCTGTAAATTATGGGCTTTTGCCAGATTTTTCAGATAAAGGTAGTACAGTAGATATTAGTGTGTCTATAGATGGGCAAAGTACAATAGAAGTATTATTAAACAAATGCCAAGCAATAACTTTAGGTGGTTATTTAATAAATATCTCCGAACAGACAAAACCACTTTTAGACCAGTCTGGATATATATTAAAAAAGCAATACAAAATAGATAGTAAAGAAACCGAATTTTATATTGTAATAACAATAAACCCTTTTGTACGTGTACCTGTAGGAAATGCAGATCCAAACGAAGAACCGCCAAGGCATCCATTTATATTGCCAGAATATAAGTTAAATGTACTAACTAAAAGCGAAGTTAATACGCGCGAAATAGGTTTGCACCATTTAACCTTAGCAAAAGTAATTGTTGAAGAAGGAGTGCCAGCATTGGTAGAAAACTTTATACCACCTTGTACATCTATACAAAGTCATGCAGATTTAAAATTTACATTTAACGAAATTGTAACTTTTTTTAATATGATGGAATCTTTTTCCATGCATATTATTCAAAAAATATATCAAAAAAAACAAACCAACGAATTAGCACATATGGTATTGCATTTATCGCAAAATGTAATTGCCTTTTTAAATAAAGCAATACCAGAATTTAGAATGCAAAACAAATACCAAGCACCAATTGTAATGATAAATAAACTAGCAAGCTTGGCAAGAGAAATAAAGAATAGCCTAGACGCTTACATTGGTACAGGTAAAGAAGAATTGTTAAATTACCTTACAGATTGGTGCGACTTAAACCAAGGCGCATTTGAGAATGTACTAATAGATATGCTAGAAATAAAGTACGAACATACAGATATAAATGCATCCTTACACAAAGTGTCTGGATTTACAAAGCTTATGCTATCGCTATTTAAAAAATTAAACGAATTAGATTATATAGGAAAAAAAGAAGATTCTGGAATTTTTGTAAAAGAAAATATTGTAGAAGATACAGAAACAAAAGGAAGAAGAAGCTTTTTACTAGACTAATTAAAATAAAATATGTATCCTTATGAAACCACAAAACAGTAAAGAAAGAAGAAGTAGTTTTATTAAATTTTTACTCCTTTTTTTAGTAACTATGTTTGCTGTAATATTCGCTATTTACTTTAATTATAAAGTGCCAAATAAAGAAAACGATTTATTACGTGGACAAGCAAAAGTAATACAAGAAGATTTAAAATTTCAAAATAACTTTTATAGCGAAATGGAACAGGTTAAAAACTTAATAGACTCTTTAGATGAGCCAGGCCAAAATAGTTCATATCAAAATTCATTAATAAGCACTAAACTTGTAGAGTTGCAAAAAACAATACCCACAAAAGATTCTACCTACAGGTACGATATGTATATGAGCATTGTAAAATTGCATGCCGAATTACAAGAATATAAAGCCGAATTAAAATCGTTGCAAGAAGCAAAAACCAGAATAGAAGAATATAAAACCGCATTGGATAAATGTAAAACAGATTTGAAACAAACCGAAAGAGATTTGTTTATAGCTAGAGGGCAATAATTAATAAATAATGCATCATGAAAAGAATAATTATAGTATTGATTTTTTTAATGCCAATTATAGTATTCACTCAAAATAATTTAAATGCTTTAAAAGAATCTAATAAAGAAAGGCAAATAAATACAGCACTAATAA
>JBMZDY010000331.1:0-1895 GCA_049614585.1 Oceanihabitans sp. | reverse complement strand
AGTTCTATTAATTTTGCTGTTAGACCTTGGTCAACTACAGCAGAATATTGGGATGTCTATTTTGAAACAATGGAAAACTGTAAACTAGCTCTTGATAAAGCTGGAATCGAAATTCCATACCCTCATACTGTAGAAATTAAAAAAGAAGTTTAAACCTTCTTTTTAGCAGGAGTAACCAAAAAATCTTTTAAATAATACGGTTCAAAATAAGCGACATCTTCGATGTCGTTTTTTTTGTACTTATGGTAAGCTAGCATAGACATTTCGTTAGCCGAAGGAAGTTTATCTTCAACAAACACTGCATTTTTATGTGCAATTAATGTTTTTGTTTTTGCAACACCATTACCAACAAAATAAACCTTTCCGTTTTCTAAGTATGAAGCAAACGAATTTTCATCAAGTATTTGCGCTTCTATAATTCGAATACTTGCGAAACTGGAACTAAATATTGCCGAATATACTTCCATTCGTCTTGCATCTAGCATTGGTATAATTACTCCAGATTCTGCTTGTACTTGCCTAGTCAAAGCTGCTAAAGTAGATACCGAAATTAAAGGAATATTTAATGCAAAACTCAAACCTTTTGCTGCAGAAACACCAATACGTAATCCTGTATAAGAACCAGGACCTTTACTTACTGCAATAGCATTTAATTGCGATGCTTCTAGTTGGTTTTCGCTTAATATTTTTTCTATATAAACATGCAGTCGTTCTGCATGCGAGTAGTTATTATTATAATCTTCTAATAAAGCAAAAGTCTCTCCTTCTTTCGAAAGAGAGACCGAACAATTTGTTGTTGCTGTTTCTATGTTTAATATTATAGCCAAAATCGCTTATTCTGCGTCTTTAGTTTTACCTTTTTTATTTGCTTCGCCTTTTACTTGTACTTCGTCACCATTTTTAAGTGATTTTGTTACCAAGTTATAAGGTCCAGTAATAATCTCTTCGTCTTCTTTTAAGCCTTCTAAAATTTCAATATTAGAATTATCTTGAACTCCAGTTTTTACTACGCGTAATTTTGCTTTTCCGCCTTCTTTAATAAAAACACATTCAAACTTTTCTTCGCTAGTACTTGTAACTGCTTTATCTTTTTTCGATTTCTTTGTAGAAGTTGTATCGTTTTTTATTACAATAGCACTAATTGGCACACCAACTACTTGATTGCGCTTGTTAGTAATAATATCTACAGTTGCTGTCATTCCTGGTCTAAAAGGTGAGTAATTTTCGTCTTTTCCTTCTAATAAATCTTTATACGATTCTTCTAAAATTCTAACTTTTACTTTAAAATTTGTTACTTGATCGGCAGTTAATACACCATCTGCAGAATTTGCTATTTCGGTTACCAAGCCTTTAAATTCTTTCTTTAAATAAGCATCTACTTCAACAATAGTAGAATCGCCAATATTCACTTTTACAATATCGTTTTCGTTTACATCTACCTCAACTTCCATATTGGTTAGGTTAGCAACTCGCATAATTTCGGTTCCAGCCATTTGCTGTGTACCAACTACACGCTCTCCTAATTCTACATCTAGTTTAGAAATTGTACCACTCATTGGCGCATAAATATTAGTACGGTTTAGGTTATCGCGAGCTTCGTTTACGGTTGCTCCAGCACTTTGCACATTGTAATATGCCGATTGCTTACTAGCTTCTGCAATTTCGTAAGCAGATACTACTTGATCCCAATTTGCTTTCGATATAATCCCTTTATCAAATAATTGTTTGTTACGGTCGTAATTTGCTTTTGCTTCTTTTAAAGATGCTTTTGCTTGGTTTAATCCAGAACGTACATTTTGTAAAGCTGCTTGCGAACGACTTAAACTAGACTGGTAAATATCTGGATTTACACGTACTAATAAGTCTCCTTTTTTTACTTGCTGTCCTTCTACTAT
>JBMZDY010000330.1:0-1907 GCA_049614585.1 Oceanihabitans sp. | reverse complement strand
TGTGTTGTATAGCATAAACGTTCAATTACAAAAATAAACCTTGCAATTAAAACCTCTTGTTAATTCGTTGTTAAATGTTATTCTGTTAACATTTGTTTTATGGTATGCTTCTAATTATCTACTTTTGCAAAAAAATAAAAATAAAGTATATGCTTTCAGTTTCAAATTTATCTGTTCAATTTGGTAAACGTGTTTTGTTCGATGAGGTAAACACGACGTTTAACAATGGAAATTGTTATGGAATTATTGGTGCAAATGGTGCAGGAAAATCAACCTTTTTAAAAATTATTTCTGGCCAGCAGGAAGCAAACTCTGGGCATGTACACTTAGAGTCTGGAAAACGTATGTCGGTTTTAACACAAGACCACAACAAGCATGATGCAGATACGGTTCTAGAAACGGTTTTAAAAGGAAACAAACCTTTGTTTAAGCTAAAGTCTGAAATCGATGCGCTTTACGCCGATTATACAGATGAAAATGCAGAAAAAATTGGCGAATTGCAAGTGCAGTTTGAAGAAATGAATGGATGGAATGCAGACAGCGATGCAGCAGCAATGCTATCTAATTTAGGTATTCAAGCAGATTTGCACTATACTTTAATGGGCGATTTAGATGGAAAACAAAAAGTACGTGTGCTTTTAGCACAGGCATTATTTGGAAATCCAGATGTGCTTATTATGGATGAGCCTACCAACGATTTAGATTACGAAACAATAAGTTGGTTAGAAAACTTTTTAGCAAATTACGATAACTGCGTAATAGTAGTATCGCACGATAGACACTTTCTAGATGCAGTTTGTACACATATTAGCGATATAGATTTTGGTAAAATCACACATTTCTCTGGTAACTATACATTTTGGTACGAGTCTTCTCAATTAGCAGCAAGACAGCATGCACAACAAAACAAAAAGGCCGAAGAAAAGAAGAAAGAACTAGAAGAATTTATTCGTCGTTTCTCTGCAAACGTAGCAAAAAGTAAACAAGCTACGAGTAGAAAAAAAATGATCGATAAATTAAATATCGAAGAAATAAGACGTACCAGTAGAAGGTATCCAGCTATTATTTTTGAGCGCGATAGAGAAGCTGGAGATCAAATATTAAATGTTGAAGGTTTAAGTGCTTCTATAGAAGGAGATACCTTATTTAAAAATATAGATTTAAATTTAGCAAAAGGAGACAAAGTAGTTTTGTTTTCTAGAGACTCTAGAGCAACAACAGCTTTTTACCAAATATTAAATAATAAGCAAAAAGCAGATTCTGGAAAATTTGATTGGGGAGTTACAACTACACAATCGTATTTACCTCTGGATAATAGCGAATTTTTTAATAACGACTTAACACTAATCGATTGGTTGCGACAATGGGCACAAACCGAAGAAGAAAGAGAAGAAGTTAATATTAGAGGTTTCTTGGGTAAAATGATTTTTAGCGGAGAAGAAGCATTTAAAAAATCGTCTGTGCTTTCTGGAGGCGAAAAAGTACGTTGTATGCTTTCTAGAATGATGATGACTAGAGCAAATGTGCTACAATTAGACGAGCCTACAAACCATTTAGACTTAGAAAGTATTACAGCATTTAACAACTCTTTAAAAAACTTTAAAGGAACCGTATTGTTTTCTACTCACGATCACGAATTTGCACAAACCGTAGCAAATAGAGTAGTAGAACTTACACCAAATGGAGTAATAGATAGGTATACTACTTTCGATGAGTATATGCAGGATCCAAAAATTAAAGCATTACGAGAAAAAATGTATGCTTAATTAAATAAATAAGCTAGATTAATTAAAAAAGAGAAGCATTTGTTTTTAACAAATGCTTCTCTTTTTTTTTCTATTATGGTATGCTAAAAAAAGAATTTCTAGCAATAAAACAAAATGTATTAAGTGCGCACGAGAAGATTC
>JBMZDY010000329.1:0-1924 GCA_049614585.1 Oceanihabitans sp. | reverse complement strand
ATCGCTCCAATAATCGTAATGGGTAACACGACGCAAAGAAGCTTCAATACCACCAATTAAAACTGGTGTATCTGGCCATTTTTCTTTTAATATTTTAGAATATACCGTGGTAGCATAATCTGGACGAAAACCTATATCGCCATTTGGTGTATAGGCATCTTTATCGCGACGTTTTTTATTTGCATTGTAGTTGCTAATCATAGGATCCATACAACCACCAGTAACACCAAAAAATAATTTTGGCTTCCCCATTTTTACAAAATCTTGCAAATTATCGTTTACATTGGGTTGTGGTACAATGGCTACACGCAAGCCATAACTTTCTAAAATACGACCAATAACTGCAGGGCCAAAAGAAGGATGGTCTACATAAGCATCGCCACTAAACAGGATTACGTCTAGCTCTTGCCAACCGCGTATTTTCACCTCTTTATTAGTGGTAGGTAACCAACTAGAAAGTCTTAATTCTTCTTGCATAACTTTGCAAAAATAGTTAAAAAATGAGTCTTAATCTATTATTCTTAATTGCTTCGCATTTTAAGAAACTTATAAGTTAGCAAAAAGGGTTTGCTACAAATCACTTTCTAAATAAGTTTCGTTTAAATTTCTATAGGCATTGCGATTCCATTTTTTAAGCACTTGCACATAATAGTTGTATGGTTTATGCTGAAAAAATTTGGTTTCTTTTTTATACCATTTTCCATTAGAGCGTTGTTCTAAGCCTTTGCGTTCTTTTTCGCTTAAACCAGTTACATCTACCTCTACTCTTGGGTATTTAAATTTAGCTATTTTTTGAAGCGTTCCAGTAGGATAGTAGTTAATATCTGCGACAAATTCTGGCATTACAATTTTTCCGAATTTTAATCCTAGAATTTTATTAATAAGCTTGTTGCTGCTTTTTATGTATTTGGTAAGGCCACGTTCAAACAAACGTATAAAAGCATCTTGCCCCAGTTTTTTAGCTTTAAATTTTTTCTTACCAAAAAGCCATCCTTTAACCTTTTCTTTACTTATAAGTTTCTCTTCTTCATAATTAAAAGGCATATAAGGAATCGGGTCTTTTGGGTTAATTATAGAATAACTGGTTTCTAACTTGCTAAACCGGTTGTTATAATCTTTTGCAAACTCTTTGTTGCCAGACATTGGTTGTGCGTAAGCATAGGTTTTAAAATTGTTTTTTGCAGATAGCTTATTAGGAGGAAGATTTTCTAAATACGCACGAGTCATGGTTGCTAATGCACCACCTTGGCTGTGTCCAGTAATAACAATATCGTATATGCCATTAGCATTTAATGCTTTTACTTGCTCGGTAATTTTTTCGGAAAGCAATACAATAGATAGCGCATAACCTGCATGAACAGCTGCGTTTTTGGCAGCACTAAAATTATAGTGGTGTGTTTCGTCGTCTATTATTATTTCTCCTTGTGCAGGAATCATGGCCGAATAAAAATTTTCTACCCAACTTATTATTTTATCGGTAGAACCTCGATAATTAATTACGCCAGTATTTCCGTTTTCGTAAATTTCAAATTTGTTATCCATGCTCAATATCTCCGAAGCGTAAAGCAAATTAAAATTTTCGGGTATAATGTTTTCTGTAGAGCCAAACTGTTTAGTGAAATTAAAACTATTACACATGGCAATAGTATAGCTAGCTTCGTTGGCATAAAAGCCAGGTTTTATTTGCGCTACAGTTACGGTAGCGATGCAAAAAATAAAGATTTTTAATACTGCTTTCATTTGTATACTAATTGGTTGCTATAAAAATAATTCTCTTTAATGTATTTACAAAAACGATTCCAAAAGTAAATATTGTATAAAACTTTGCAAAAACAGGAGCATGTAATTCATAAATTTCATGCCACTGTGTTTGGTAATCAAATATATAATCGTAAATTTGCAAACTCTTTTTTAAGAGAGGAAT
>JBMZDY010000328.1:0-1928 GCA_049614585.1 Oceanihabitans sp. | reverse complement strand
AGTGTTTTTAGTATTTATAGATTTAAAGAAAAAAGTTGTTTAGCAGTTTCGTATAAATTAGAATAGTATTATAAATCTAATTTAAATTGTTCTGGTAATAACCTAAAAGATTTTCTGTGGTATTTGGTAATACCATATTTTTTAATTGCTTCGCGATGTTCTTTTGTTGGGTACCCTTTGTTTTGCTTCCAATTGTACATGGGGAATTCTTCATGAATTTTTAGCATATACGCATCTCTATTATGCTTTGCTAAAACCGAAGCAGCAGCAATACTCATAAACTTAGCGTCTCCTTTTATAATAGTTTTAAAAGGAACTTGTTTGTAAGGCTTAAATTTATTGCCATCAACAATAATAAATTGTGGTGTTTTTTTTAAGCTACTTATAGATTTATGCATTGCTAAAATAGAAGCATTAAGTATGTTAATGCTATCTATCTCTTCTTCAAAAACATGCGCAAAAGCAAAATGTAAAGCTTCAGCTTCTATAATTGGTTTAAGTAACTCACGTTTCTTTTCGCTTAATTGTTTGGAGTCGTTTAGAATATTGTTTTTAAAATTATCTGGTAAAATAACAGCTGCAGCAGTTACAGGTCCTGCTAAGCAGCCACGACCAGCTTCGTCTGTGCCGCATTCTAATTTTAAATTCGAGAAGTTTAATTTTAGCATTTATAAAAACCTTAAGACGCTAGCTTTGTTATTAATTGTAATATTGCATATTATAAAATGAAAGCCATAAAGATATTTTCTATTTTTGTGCAAATATATAACCTAGTTGTATATACGATGTTAATACATTAATCTTATTATAGACTGTTGCAAGGTCTAAAAAATAATTATGAAGCAAAAAATTATAATATTCTTTTTCTCTTGTTTTTTAAATTGTGTTTATGCTCAAGTACCTAAAAAAACAAATACAATACAAAAAAAAGAACCTAATACTAGAATAAAAGACTCCAGATCTAACCAATCTAATAAAAGCACATCTAATAAAAATATAAAAAACCTAGATGCTAAAATAGAAGACTATTTAATTGTTTCGCATAAGCGAGATTCGGTAGCAGTAGATACTACTTTAACCTTTAAAAAAGAATATAAGTTTAACTACTTACGAAAAGATAATTTCGAGTTAATGCCATTTTCAAACGTAGGGCAAACATATAATGCTTTAGGGTATAGTTTTCAAAATAACAACCTAATGCCAGAGTTTGGGGCAAGAGCAAGGCATTTTAATTATATGGAAATAGAAGATATAAACTATTACCACGTGCCAACACCATTAACCGAATTGTATTTTAAAACCGCATTCGAGCAAGGACAGCAATTAGATGCGTTTTTTACAGTAAATACCTCGCCACAATTCAATTTTTCGGTAGCTTATAAAGGGCTCCGTTCTTTAGGTAAATACCAACACATATTAACCAGTACAGGAAACTTTAGATTTACTTCTAGTTACAAAACCAAAAACAATCGCTATGTAGCAAATGCACATATAACGATGCAAGACCTGTTTAATGAAGAAAATGGAGGGATAAAAGACGATAATGTTATTTATTTTGAATCTGGACACCCAGAATTTAAAGACCGAGGTGTGTTAGAAGTGAATTTTGAAGATGCCGATAATATATTAAAAGGAAAACGATTTCATTTAGATCATTTTTTTAATATAAAACAGCCAAAAGATTCGTTATCCATAAATACTTTAAGTGTTGGGCATGTGGTTTCTTTTGAAGATAAATACTATCAATTCAATCAAGATGTCGCAAACAATTATTTTGGAGATGCCATAAAAACAAATAACCTAAGCAAGAGAGTAACACTAGAAAATTTATATAATAAACTGTATTTAAATTATATGAATAAAAATATTGGCGAGCTTCAGTTTAATGTAAGTCATAATAATTACAATTACGGGTATAATAAAGTATT
>JBMZDY010000327.1:0-1948 GCA_049614585.1 Oceanihabitans sp. | reverse complement strand
GATTCTTTAGAAGAAATCTTTGAAAACAAAGAACAAATTGAAGTTTCTAAATTCTACGAAAAATTACCTAAACCTCATGCTTTAGCTGTTAAAGAATGGTTAGACGGTAAAATATATCATAGAAATACAGCAGAAGAAAACCAAGACTAATAACTATGTCTATATTAAGCGGCAAAAATATACTTTTAGGCATTAGTGCTGGTATTGCTGCTTATAAGTCGGCGTCGTTAGTTCGTTTATTTATTAAAGCAGGAGCCCATGTAAAAGTTGTAATGACTCCTGCTAGTAAAGACTTTATAACACCACTTACCTTATCTACACTTTCTAAAAACCCAGTGTACACTTCTTTTACAAACGAAGAAGATGCTAATGCGGTTTGGAACAATCACGTAGACCTTGGCCTTTGGGCAGACTATTTTATTATAGCACCAGCAACCGCAAATACCATGTCTAAAATGGCAAATGGTGTTTGCGATAATATATTGCTAGCCACTTATCTTTCTGCAAAATGTCCTGTGTATTTTGCACCTGCTATGGATTTAGATATGTATAAGCATCCTACAACCTTAGCATCTTTTAAAAAACTTGCTTCCTTTAATAACACCATTATTCCTGCAACTAGTGGCGAACTTGCCAGTGGTTTAATTGGCGAAGGAAGAATGGCAGAACCAGAAGATATTGTTTCGTTTTTAGAAAACGACATACTAAAATCCTTACCGCTTCGAAATAAAAAAGTATTAATAACAGCAGGTCCAACTTACGAAGCGATAGATCCTGTTCGTTTTATAGGAAACCATTCTTCAGGAAAAATGGGATTCGAAATTGCTAAGGCAGCAGCAAATCTAGGTGCAACCGTAACCCTAGTAACAGGGCCTACACACCAAAAAATAAACCATAGCTTTGTTACGGTTATTCCAGTAACTAGTGCACAAGAAATGTATACCGCAGTGCATGCTCATTTTAAAGATGCAACAATTGCAATATTATCGGCAGCTGTAGCAGACTATAAACCAAAAAATGTTGCCAATCAAAAAATAAAAAAGAAAGATTCTACGTTAACTTTAGAATTAGAAAAAACAAAAGATATCTTAACCTCGTTAGGCGAAATTAAAGACAAACAGTATTTAGTTGGCTTTGCTTTAGAAACCAATAACGAACTAGAAAATGCAAAAGGCAAGCTAAAAAGAAAGAATTTAAACTTAATTGTATTAAATTCGTTAAACGATAAAGGCGCAGGTTTTAAAAAAGACACCAATAAAGTAACGCTTATCGATGCTAAAGAAAACGTTACCGCTTATAAACTAAAGTCTAAAGAAGCCGTAGCAAAAGATATATTAAATCAAATAATAAAACATATAGATGCGTAATTTTATATTAGCTATTTTTATAAGTATTGGGTTTGCAGGTTTTGCACAAGAGTTAAATTGTAGTGTTGTAGTTAATGCACAACTTACTGGTAACGAAAATTTTCAGATTTTTAAAACACTAGAAAAACAATTAAACGAGTTTGTAAACAAAACCCAATGGACTAATAAAAAGTTTTTGCCACAAGAACTTATTCAGTGTAGTATGGTAATAAATGTTACTGGCCAAAGTAACGATGCTTTTAATGCTTCTATACAAGTACAAGCTTCAAGACCCATTTTTGGATCGTCGTATACCACACCAATTTATAATGTAAACGATAAAGATTTTGCTTTTCGTTATGTAGAGTTTCAAAATTTAAACTTCAATAAAACACAATACCAATCTAATTTAATTTCGGTAATAGCATTTCATATTTATATGATTTTAGGTGTAGATGCCGATTCTTTCGAGTTAAAAGGAGGAGACTCTTATTTTAAGCAAGCACAAACCATTGTTGGTTATTCGCAACAAGATAATTTTAAAGGTTGGAAAATTGAAGATGGACAACAAAGTAGGTTTACGCTAATAAACAATATGCTTT
>JBMZDY010000326.1:0-1955 GCA_049614585.1 Oceanihabitans sp. | reverse complement strand
TAAAAGTTTGTTCGTTTCTGCTAAACCAGAACAATACTAGTACCATACTGTAATACAATGCGATTCGTAAAGGTTTAGGCCATGTCAATCCAACTTTTTCTAATGCGAATTTTTCTCTTCTTCCAAGCCATTCTATAATTAAAAAGAGTAGTATTAATAGTAGTAAATTACTAGGTCTTATTTCTGGGAAACTAAATAGCGATTTGCTAAATATTCCTTTTAAATAAGCCCATGCATGCGCTACATTTTCTGCTCTAAAAAACACCCATGCAATTGTTGTTAATGCAAAGGTTTTTCCAATATTAAAAAGGGCTTTTAGAGATGGTAATTCTCCTTGCGAAGCCACTATTTCTATATGGTTTCGGTTTTTGTTTCTTAACAATAAGGGTAAAAAGTAAATTGCATTTAATAAGCCCCAAATAATAAATGTCCAGTTAGCACCGTGCCAAAAACCACTAACAATAAAAATAACAAATGTGTTTCTAACTTTCATCCAAGTGCCACCTCTGCTACCACCAAGCGGAATATATAAATAGTCGCGAAACCAAGTGGAAAGAGAGATATGCCAACGACGCCAAAATTCTGCTATGTCTCTAGAGAAATAAGGGAATGCAAAATTTTGCATGAGCTGGAAACCAAAAAGTTTTGCTGTACCTATGGCAATATCGCTATACCCCGAAAAATCGCCATAAATTTGAAATGCGAATAGTACTGCTCCCAATAAAAGTGTACTACCCGAATAGTCCTGTGTGTTATCGAAAATAATATTTACAAAAACAGCGCAGTTGTCTGCAATAACTACCTTTTTTAATAATCCCCAAAGTATTTGTTTTAATCCGCTAATGGCATCGCTATACTTAAATTTTCTTTGGGTGTAAAATTGCGGCAATAGTTTGGTAGCGCGTTCTATTGGCCCTGCAACTAGCTGAGGAAAAAAACTAACAAAAGAAGCAAACGCTATAAAATCTTTTGTAGGTTTTAGTTTTTTTCGATACACATCTATTGCGTAGCTTAATGTTTGAAACGTATAAAAACTGATGCCAACAGGTAAAATTATTTGCAACGAACTTGCTTGAATATCGCTTCCGAAAAAGGAGAAAGCATTTGTAAAATTTTCTAAAAAGAAATTGTAGTATTTAAAAAAACCTAAAAAACCTAGGTTAACCAATATGCTTAGCATTAGTAATGCTTTTCTTCTTGACGGGATTACTTGTTTTTGCAATTGCAATCCTACCATAAAATCGATGCTGGTACTAAATGCAATAAGGCTTAAAAAACGCCAATCCCACCAGCCGTAAAAAATATAACTTACTACTAATAGCAAAAGGTTTTGCAGCTTTAAATTATGGTTCGTTGCAAACCAATACAATATAAATACTGCAGGTAAAAAAATGGCAAAGTCTATGGAATTAAAGAGCATGTCCTTAAATTAAGCTTTTATAGTATTGCGAATCTAATTAAATTATGATTAAGGATATTGTTTAAGCAAAAGAAAATTTTATCTTGCATTTAAATAAAAAACTTCCAAATAATTATAAAATTAAACTATGCCTATAAGTATCATTACACCACATTTTAATGATTTTGAAGGTATAAAACAAACCCACGCTTGTTTAGAAAAACAAATTTCTAACGATTGGGAATGGGTTATTGTAGACGATTTTTCCAGCGAAGAAGTACAAGCAGATTTAACCACTTATTTTAAAAATAACAAGCACTCTAATATTAAGTTGGTTTTTAATAATAAAAAAACCAATGGCTCTGTATGTAGAAACTTAGGAGTAGATCATGCAAGTAATAGGCATCTTGTTTTTTTAGATTCTGATGATATTGTTTCGGAAGATTTTGTTGGTAATAGAGCAGTAGAAGTGGAAGATTTTGTAGTATTTAAAAACTCTAATATCTTAGACGAAAAAGGAAATAATAAGCCATCACCAACAGCAAAATCGAACTAT
>JBMZDY010000325.1:0-1965 GCA_049614585.1 Oceanihabitans sp. | reverse complement strand
CTTACCAAACAACCAAGATATTGGGCTCATCGCTTATGGACATCGAAAAAAAGGAGACTGTAAAGATGTAGAGTTTTTAGTAGCAATAGAAAATGGCACAAAAACTTCTGTAATTAATGCAGTAAAAAACATTAAACCATTAGGCAAAACACCTTTAGCATATGCTGCCTTGCAAGCAATAAAAAAACTAAAGCAAACCAATTTAAAGGCTACTATTATATTAATTACCGACGGAATAGAATCTTGTGGTGGCAATATTTGCGAAACAATTCTAGCAGCTAAAAAAGAAGGAATCGATTTTAAATTGCATATAATTGGTTTTGGTTTAAAAAACGAGAACACACAAAATTTAAAGTGCGCTGCTAAAGCTGGCGAGGGCAACTATTATAATGCCGAAAATGCTTCCGAATTGAGTGCCATATTAGAAAATGCAACTAGTAATTCTGTAGATACACCAAAAAATAATTTTTCGGTTTTTGCTTTAAAAAATGGAGTTCCAATAGATGCTTGGATAAAAGCCTACGATACAAAAAGTAAGCGCAAACCAATTATGGTACGTACATATCAAGATACAGCATTTATGTACTTACCCCCTAGCATATATAATTTTGAAGTAGTACCATTAGCTGGAAGCGATGTTAAAAAAATTACAGTACCAAATATAGAAAGTTTTGAAAATAAAATAGCGCACCAAACTTTTTCTTTTGATGGCGGAATACTTGGAATTACAACAACCAATAATGGTAATAATTGGGATTGCATGGTAAAAATATTAGACCAAAACAATAAAACTGTTGCTGCTACAAGAACCTATAATAAAAACAAAGAAATTGAAGTAAATCCAGGAAAGTATAATGTAAGCATTCAAGCTTTAAAAATTAATGGATTAGAAACTTTTACTATTTTAGAAAACATAACAATTCAAGCTGGAAAAACCACACCTATTTCTTACAATTACAAGACAGGAGATTTTAATATATTTACTAAAATTGGCGAGGAAAACATCGATACAATTGTAACTATAACAGAAGCCAATTCTGGCAAACATGTTGCAAGTTCAAGAACCTATGATCGAGGAGCTACATTTTTATTAAACCCAGCTACATACCAAGTAAAGGTTGTACCTTTAGGTAAAAACAAAGATCGAAAAACACAAAATTTTACGATAACAATCGAACCTAAAAAACTAATCACAAAAGAAATAACATTTTAATTTAAATATTTTAAATTATGAATAAAGGATTTAAGCCTGCAAGCATTGCATTTTATGTATTAATGTTTATCGTATTTTTCTTTATAGGAATTTATGTTGCAAAATTTATGGATGCTGGAAAAAACCAAATGTTAGCAGGAGGCGCAATTGTTTTAGGGTGGGGAGTATTATTTGCTGGTATTGCATTAATTGCTTCTATTTTTATTGCTTATTATTTACAACTAAAAAAAATAATTAAGTTAAACTGGGCCTTATTAATATTACTACTTATACTCTATGGTATCACGCATTATAATTACTTAGAGCGAAAAAAAGAAAAAGCAAAAAAAGAATTATTAGAAAAACAATCTTCTACATTAATAAACACAAATAAGAGCATTTCTAAAAACACGAACCAAACACTTTTAGCAATAAACGCTAACCATAGTTTAAAAACTAAAAATAACCTAGCCATTGGTTTTTTTAAACCCAATTACATAGAAAACCCAACGGTTTATTTTTATGGTAATATTAATCTAGAAAAAGAACTTTTAGAACACACACCACAAGACAGCATTGTTTTTACACGAGATACCTATAACAACATAAACACAAGTTATGCGCCTCCTTGGTTATTTCCAGAGCATTTAAAACTAGATTATGATATATTTATTTTTAAGGTATTAGGTGTTAGTTCTAATTTTGTAAAAGTAGAAGCCAATAAAACCAACCATCAAATATTTTGGTATTTAATCATGGTTGCCAGTTAAGTC
>JBMZDY010000324.1:0-1967 GCA_049614585.1 Oceanihabitans sp. | reverse complement strand
AAAAAAGAAAGAAGTATTTAATGAAGGATTACTTTTAGTATTTGTTATCGCACAGTTTTTTGGTCCCGAAAAAAACCAAGGCGATTTGGTTTCTATCGATGCCTTTTTAGCAGAAACTAATCCGCCAGAAGACGTAAAAAAAATATTAGAATCTACTTGTTACGACTGCCATAGCGACGTTACGCGTTACCCTTGGTATAATAATATTACACCAGTTAATTACTGGCTGGCCGACCATATAGACCACGGAAAAAAGCATTTTAACCTTTCGAATTGGGAAGGGAATTCTTTAAAAAAGAAAGACCATAAATTTGAAGAGTTAATAGAAATGGTAGAAAAAAAGGAAATGCCGCTACCATCGTACACCTGGACACATACCGAAGCAAAGCTTAGCGACTCGCAGATAAAAGCTGTAATAGCATGGGCAAATCAAGTGCGTTTTAAATATGGATTAGCACCAAGACCACAATAAATTACAAAAGCAGCTCATTTTATAATGCCCAAGCAACTCTTAATTATAGGTTATGTATGGCCAGAACCTAAAAGTTCTGCAGCAGGAAGTAGAATGTTGCAGCTTATTCACACCTTTAAAAAACTAGGCTACAAAATTACATTTGCTACACCTTGTGCAAAAAGCGAGAATGCATTCGATTTAAATACTTTGGCTATTCCAGCAGTAAATATTGCATTAAACTGTGCCTCTTTCGATGCTTTTGTAAAAGAGCTAAACCCTAATGTAGTAGTTTTCGATCGTTTTATGATGGAAGAGCAGTTTGGCTGGCGCGTAGCAGAAAACTGCCCAAACGCATTACGAATATTAGATACCGAAGATTTGCATTTTTTGCGCAAAGCAAGGCAGCAAGCCTTTAAAGAGAAAAAGCCCTTTAGCGAGACGTATTTGTATCCAGAAATTGCAAAACGCGAAATAGCAAGTATCTATCGCTGCGATTTTAGTTTAATAATTTCGGAAACCGAAATGGAACTCTTGCAAAAGCAATTTAATATCGATATAAGCTTATTGCATTACTTACCGTTTATAGAAGCTGCTATTACCGAAAACGAAATAGCGCAGCTTCCTAAAATAGAATCGCGAAAGCATTTTATAACCATTGGTAATTTTTTACACGAACCCAATTATAATGCACTTTTGTATTTAAAAGAAAGCATTTGGCCATTAATACGAAAGCAATTACCAAAAGCACAAGTACTTAATTATGGCGCTTATGCAAGTGCGAAAATCACCCAATTACACAACGAAAAAGAAGGCTTTTTAATACAGGGGTTTGTAGAAAATGCAGCAGTAGCCATGCAAGAAGCAAGAGTATGTTTGGCTCCAATACGGTTTGGCGCCGGACTAAAAGGAAAATTAATCGATGCCATGCAAAACGGCACCCCAAGTGTGCAAACAACCATTGCTGCCGAAGGTATGTATGGCAATTTAAAACCTAACGGATTTATTGCCGATAAAGCACAAGAATTTGCCGATAAAGCAGTGGCATTATATACAAACGAAACGCTTTGGCAAGAAAAACAACAAAACGGATTTACCGTAATAAACCAACGTTTTAACAAGGCTGTACACGAAGAAAAATTTTCTAGTAAACTACAAGAAGCAATCCAGCAGATGGCAAACAACAGGCAGCAAAATTTTATTGGGCAGATGCTACAGCATCATACCATGCAAAGTACAAAGTACCTAAGTAAATGGATAGCAGCAAAAAATAGTTAATCTGCAATGTGTTGTATGGCTTCTGCCACGCCAATAGTAGCAGGTTTGGCTATTGTAATAACTCGAGCAGCGTTGGTAACAGCAGGATTAGGATCTATAAAATAAATCGGAATATTTTGCGGCACATCGTGTATTAAACTAGCCGCAGGATATACTTGCATGCTGGTTCCAATTATAAATAAAACATCTGCTTTTTTACAAATAGAAATGGCTTTGTCTAGCAAAGGCACTGCTTCGC
>JBMZDY010000323.1:0-1982 GCA_049614585.1 Oceanihabitans sp. | reverse complement strand
ATTCCATTTGTAGAGTCTTCAATAACAATACATTCGTTTCTATTAAAACCAGAAGCTTCAGCAGCTTTAATAAAAATTTCTGGATGTGGTTTCGATGCTTTTAAATCGGCACCACTTAATTTTGCAGTAAAATATTGGTCTAAATCAAAACGAGTAAATACATTGTTTATGGTTAACATAGAAGCAGACGATGCCAAAACTAAAGTCAATCCGTTTTGGAAATAATCTTTTATTAAATCTAAAACACCATCAATTAATCCTAAACTAGGATCGTTAAAAAATAAATCTTTAAAATGAAATCTTTTTCTTGCTACTAGCGCATTTGGGTCTGCATCTAAGTTAAAATTCGCGCATAGTTTTTTACAAATATTTATGGTAGACTGTCCCGTAAAACTTTGGTACATCGCATCACTAATGTTTAAATTATAATCGTTAAACATTGCGTAATATGCTTTTTGGTGTAGTGGTTCGGTATCTACAATCACACCATCCATATCAAATAAAATAGCTTTTAACATTTTAAAAATTTTCTGCGAAGATATAAAAGCTATATTGTTTATTATAAATTTATAATAAACAATAAAGTTAATTGTATAATTTTACTATATAAAAAATAGAAAGTGAAAGAAGGTCTACTAGAAAATTATAATAATATACTGGAAGCAGAGCTACTACAAGAAATTAATAGTTTTGGCAAGTATAAAAAAGTAAAAGCGGGAACATTACTTATAGATATAGGGCAAGAAGTAACACAAATGCCATTATTGTTAAGTGGTGCAATAAAAATAATGCAAGAAGACGAAAACGAAGAAGAATTAATTCTTTATTACTTAGAGCAAGGAGATACCTGTGCTATTACATTAAGCTGTTGTTTAGGGTTAAAAAAAAGTAAAATTCGTGCCGTTGCAGAAACAGATACTACATTAATAATGTTACCTATTGCATTAATGAGCCAATGGATGAAAAAATATATAAGCTGGCAAAATTTTGTGCTAGAAAGCTATAACGAACGACTTAACGAAATGTTAGAAGCAATAAATACATTGGCTTTTTATAAATTAGACGAGCGTTTATTTAAATATTTGCGTGACAAAGCAATGGTAAATAAAAACGAAATTATACAAGTTACCCATCAAGAAATCGCAAACGATTTGCATACTTCTAGAGTAGTAGTTTCAAGACTATTAAAAGCTTTAGAGCGAGAAAAAAAGATTCTATTAAAACGAAATCAAATACAAGTACTAGCACTTTAAGTTTGTAACATTTGTTACTTTTAAACAATTAATAATATTCTAAATTTGCAGCAGCATTACATTATGAGTAGTATAGAAATTTTAGGATATTTAGGAGCATTAATTATAGGCTTGGTTTTAGGTCTTATTGGAGGCGGAGGTTCTATACTTACGGTTCCTATTTTGGTATATATCCTTTCAATTAATCCAGTTACTGCAACGGCATATTCCCTTTTTGTTGTGGGTTCTTCAGCATTAGTTGGTGCTTTGCGTAATATGCAAAAAGGCTTAGTAGATTTTAGAACCGCAATTGTGTTTTCTATCCCAGCATTTATTGCTGTTTATGTATCTAGAAAGTATATCATTCCAGCAATACCAGAAAACATAATAAGTATTGGAGATTTTATACTTAGCAAAAATATTGCTATAATGTTATTCTTTGCAATTATTATGTTGTTTGCATCGGTTTCCATGATTTGGAATAAAAAGGAAAAAAAAGAAGAAACAAATATTGTAAAATATAACTATCCTTTAATTATTTTTGAAGGAGCAATTGTAGGTGTATTAACAGGTATAGTAGGAGCAGGAGGCGGATTTTTAATAATTCCAGCATTGGTTTTATTTGCAAAATTGCCCATGAAAAAAGCGGTTGCCACGTCTTTATTAATAATTGCAATTAAATCTTTAATTGGTTTTATTGGCGATGTAGAGAATATAGAAATCGATTGGGTGTTTTTAATAGCATTTACA
>JBMZDY010000322.1:0-1999 GCA_049614585.1 Oceanihabitans sp. | reverse complement strand
AATTGTATTTAAATTTATGGCTCCAAATAACGATTAATAACGAGAAAATCGTATAAAAAAATAGCGTTTAGTTTTAAAACTAAACGCTATTTTTTTTAAGAATTATTTATTTTTTTAATTCTAGTTTTTCTGCAAAATAATCGCAAAAATCTTTCATTGTTGCGGTCATTTTTTCGTCTTGTGTTGCTCTATTAAAGGTGTTAGACATAGCAACTAAGGTTTGATGAAAAAATACTTTCATCTCGTCTATAGGCATGTCCTTTGTCCATAAATCTATACGTAACATTTCTTGGGTTTTGCTATCCCAAACCGAAAGCATCATGGCTTTAGCTTCTTCATTATTTATGCCGCCATCTTGCGCAGACCAAGTTAATTTTTCTGGAACTTTATTTTCGTCTAGTTCTACGTTTAATTCTATTTTCGAGGTGTTATTTGCCATTATAATTTTGGTTTAAATTTCGATTTGTTAAATATTTCTTCGGCATTAGTGCTAAGCATTTTTTGTAAACTTACCGTGTTGTTTTTCATGTATGCTTGTACTATTTTCCAGCCAACATATTGCCCTATTCTTCCTGGAGATTCTTTGTCGATTGTTTTTAATCGAAATTTAGAAAATGGTGCTGGGTTTATAAATCTATTTGGTAAATTAGAATCGGTACTAAATAGTAATTCTTTTGAAACAAAATAGTTCCATATTTGAGCTTCATTTGCTGTAGCCCATTCCAATTGCTTTTGGGTGTAACCTATTTTTTCGGCATCGGTTTTAAATGGTATTACAGCATCTTTAAAATATAATTTTTTTCCAAAATAAATCATTTCATCTAAAAGACTTTTATTTTTTGTTGGAAATATATATCGTTCTGCGTAAGCCGAAGCCAAATCTACTACAATTTGATCTTTAGTAAAATTTGCAGCTAAATATTTCGATATACCTTGATAAAACCGATGCTCTTTTCCTAAATAAGTGTCTATAGAAATTAGAGTAATCGTATCTGTAACAATCACCTTGTTGCGATAATCTACAAACGAAGTAGCACTTACTAATCGCGGTTTTTTAAATTCGGGAAAATAATATTTTAGGTGTCTAAAAAGATCACTTATTTCAATTTCTATAGTATTTAAATTCGGGAAAACTTTTTTGGTTTCGGTATTTAATTCTATTTGAAAAGAGTCTCGCATTTTTCCTATCCAAAACGAATCGCTATATTTTTTAGAGAACATAAAAGGAAAACTTGCTTTTAAATTTGTAAGCGATTGTGGTGTTGCATTCCCAAAAGCAAGGTCGAAACGTTCTATGGCTACTGCCATTTCTATTTTAGAAATTTCCTTCTCTACTTTAGATTCTCGTTTACAGCTTATGGCGAGAATACTAATAAATAAAATAAAAATGATATTCTTCATACAACTTAAACGTTGTTAATTTTTATTAATTGAGCTATTGCGTTATTTTTGTTTGGCAAAGGTACTATTCTTTGTTTTAAAATCTTAAAAAAAATGCAAACAGAAAAAGTAACGCAGCATATTGTACAATGGTTAAAAAATTATGCTACAAAAGCGCGAGTAAATGGTTTTGTAGTTGGTATTTCTGGTGGTATAGATTCTGCAGTAACCTCTAGTTTATGTGCCGAAACTGGGCTAGAAGTGTTATGTATTGAAATGCCTATACATCAAGCAGTAAGCCATGTAAATAGAGCGCAAGAACACATTGCGCAATTGCAAAAACGCTATAAAAATGTTCGTGCAATTCAAACCGATTTAACTCCAGTTTTTGAAGAGTTTAAAACCGAAGTATCTTTAAATGGCGATACGGCAATTGTAGATATGGCATTAGCAAATACAAGAGCACGTTTACGAATGACAACCTTATACTATCATGCAGGTTTGTATAAATTACTTGTTGCCGGAACAGGAAATAAAGTTGAAGATTTTGGTGTAGGTTTTTATACAAAATATGGTGATGGAGGTGTAGATTTAAGCCCTATTGCAGATTTAATGAAAT
>JBMZDY010000321.1:0-2007 GCA_049614585.1 Oceanihabitans sp. | reverse complement strand
AATGTCGTCGTCGGATTGCATGTTATTCCTTTCAATACCAAAGACTGTTGCCGAAACTGCTTACAGTTTTGTAAAAAGTAAAGCAGCAAAAAAACTAAGTATTCAAAAAGAATTTAGTAGTACTAAATTTCCGGTTCCTATTACTATTTTTAATGGCTCGATATCTGCAAAAAGAACTTGGGGAACGGCCATACTTTCTTTCGACCGTATTAATGCATTGCGAAAAATTGCAGGAGGTACAATTAACGATGTTATTCTAGCAATTTGTGCAGGAGCAATACGAAGGTATTTAGTTGAAAAAGAAAAGCTACCAATGCATCCACTAGTAGCAAATGTACCAATTTCTATTCGTACTAGTAATAGCACCGAAATGAATAACCAAATTGCTAATATGATGATTCAATTAGCAACACATATAGAAAATCCGCTGGAACGTTTAGAGTACATTCAAGAGCAAACCATGTTAGGGAAATCTAGACACAATACTATGGGAGCTAAAACCTTAGCAAAAATGGCAGATGTGGTCCCTTTTGGATTGGCAAATTTAGCAGCTGGATTATATAGTAAATACAATATAAAAGATTTACATAGACCTCCTTTTAACGTTACCATTACCAACGTTCCAGGACCACGAGGATTACTATATTTAAACGGCCATAAAGTAGTTTCTATTTTTGGTTTAACTCCAGTTGTAGATGGTTTCGGACTTATTATAGCGGCATTTAGTTATAATGGGCAAGTAAGTATAACTACAACTTCCGACGCTAAAACCATGCCAGATGCCGATGTGTTTTCTAGGTATATTAGAGAGTCTGCAAACGAGTTAGAAGAGCTTATTAAAAACCAAGGAAAAGGAAAATCTGCAAAAATAAGCAAACCCCTAAAAACAAAAAGTACAGCTTTTTTTACAGCCTTTAAAAAGTACTTAAAAGCTAATTCGGAAAGTATAAAAGCTTATAAAGGTATTTACCAAATACAGGTAGATTTAGGAGATAGAACCGAAGGATGGGAACTAGACCTTAGCAAAAAAGAAGCATCTTTAAAGAAAAAGAAAAACGTAGATCCTAAAGTATTAATAGAAATTGAAGACGAAAACCTTTTTGCATTATACAAAGGCAAACTGCTTTTAGAAGAATTAAAAATACAAGGAAGAATTAAAATAACCGGAACAGCAACAAGTAAAACAAAGTTTTTAAAATTACTTGCCGCTTTTTTAGAAAGATAGTTAATGTATTATAACACGCAAATATTAAAATCTACAGATGGCGAATCCATTTGTTATTATAAATGGGAAGCAAACCCTAAAGTGCCTTTTAAGGGATTGGTGCAAATAGCACATGGTCTAGGGGAACATGCTGGCAGATACGATAATATGGCACATCTTTTACAAGAAGAAGGTTATTCGGTTTATGCTAACGACCATAGAGCACACGGTAAAACTGCCGAAATGAAACGCTTGTTTGGTTATTATGATGGCAAAGAATATTTCGACGATTGTATTGCAGATATGTACGCTTTATCTACCTTAATGAAATCCGAAAAACCAAACGCGAAATTCATTTTGTTTGGCCATAGTATGGGATCTTTATTTAGTAGAAAATACGTTACTAAATACGGCAAAGAGTTAGACGCATTAATACTATCTGGAACAGCAAGTTTTATAAAAGGATTAGGTAACATTGGTTTGGTAACCGCATCTACTGTAACTGCTTTTAGAGGAAGAGCACGAGGAAACGAATTTTTAAAATCTTTCTTTTTCGGAGAATTTAATAAAAAGTTTAAACCCAATAGAACCAAATTCGATTGGATAAGTAGCGACGAAAATCAAGTAGATTTGTATGCAGCAGATCCTTATAGAATTGAAGATTTTTCGTTAGGCGTGTTTTTAGATATAATTAGAAATTCTAAAACACTTAATAAACCGGAAGCGTTTAAAGCAACACCAAAAGACTTACCTGAACCACGACCACCTGTTCTTGCATTGCTGTTGCTGTTACTGCTACCACT
>JBMZDY010000320.1:0-2025 GCA_049614585.1 Oceanihabitans sp. | reverse complement strand
TTCCTGAAAACTATATACTAACTACCGAATTAGATGAAGTAAATAAAATTACTAAAGATAGTATTACAACTGTTACATTAAATGGTACAAACCGTGTAAACAGTAAATTATTTTTAAATAACTCTAAAAGATTCAATACAGTAGAAACCGATTATTTTTCTATTGTTACCAATATTGATGACAATAAAATACAAAGCCTAGATCGCGTTTTATTAACCGATAAAATTGCAAGTTTTATAGCAAATAACTTAGGTAGTTACCCACACAAACGCTTATTAATTTCAAATATAGATTACAAAAAAAATCCTATTTACGGGCTAAATTTATTGCCAGATTTTATACGTCCGTTTCCAGATTCTTTTCAATACGAACTAAAACTATTAAAAACAGCTTTACGTGTTTATTTAGAAAACACTTTAATGTTAAACCCAAGAAAAGAACAATGGCTTATCGATGGTTTTCAAACTTATTTTTTAATAAAATATGTAGAAGAAAATTACCCAAACATGAGTATTATTGGAAGCTTTGCTAATATATGGGGAATTAAATCTTTTCATGCTGCAAAGCTTAAATTTAACGACCAATACCCACTTATGTATATGAATATGGCTAGAGACAACCTAGACCAGCCATTAACAATGCAAAAAGATTCGTTGCTTAAGTTTAATAAAAATATAGCAAACCCAAACAAAGCGGCAGTAGGCTTGCGTTACTTAAATAGTTTTGATGAAAGCATTAGTATGGATAATGCCATTAAAGAATTTATTACGCTTCAAAAACTAAAAACAACTACCACAAAAGACTTTAAAAAACTTGTTAAAAGTAAAGCCAGTAAAAATATAGATTGGTTTTTTTCCGATTATCTAACCACTAATAAAAAAATAGATTTTACAGTTAAAAAAGTAGAAGAACAAGGAGATTCTATTTTGGTTCATGTTAAAAACAAAAGAGGCAACAGTATGCCTTCTGCTCTTTTTTTAATGCAAGAAGATTCTGTGATTTCTAAAACATGGCTCCACAATTTTAAGGACGAAAAAATTATTAAACTCCCTAAAAAAGATGCTACAAAACTGGTTATAAATAAAGATCATGTAACACCAGAGTTCAACAACCGAAACAACACAAAATCACTTACAGGATCGCTATTAAATAAACCATTTCAATTACGACTTATTAAAGATGTTGAAGACTCCAGGTATAACCAGTTATTTATTATGCCTATAGTAGAATACAACAACATTTACGACGGTTTAGTATTGGGCACAAAAGCTTATAATAAAACAGCATTAAGAAAAGATTTTAACTACAAACTATCGCCTCAATACGCAACAAACTCGAATACAATAACAGGTACTGGAAGTTTTGTTTACCATCAGTTTTTTAATAATGTTAGGTATTTAAATAAAATACAATATACCCTTACCGGAAGCTATGAAAGTTATGCCGAAAACTTATTTGTTAGAACTTTTAAACCCAATATAACCTTCCATTTAAAAGACACGAAAAACTTACGTTTAAACAAAAGGCAATTGTTAAACTTACGTTTTGTAAGTATTAATAGAGATAAAGACCTTAATAATGTATTAGAAAACAAGAGCGAACCAAATTATAATATTTTTAACCTTAGGTTTATTAATTACAACCCAGGAATGTTAAATTATTCTAGTTGGTTTGCAGACTTTCAAATATCAAATACTTTTAGTAAAATAGGTTTTAATTACGAATTTAGAAAGCTATACCAAAACAATAGACAATTAAACTTACGCTTTTTTGCAGGTACATTTATTAAAAACAAAAACGATGCAAACTCCAACTATTTTAGTTTTGCATTAGACAGACCAACAGATTATTTATTTGATTACGATTACTTAGGAAGATCGGAAAGTAATGGGCTTTTTAGCCAACAAGTAATAATTGCAGAAGGAGGTTTTAAATCGAAATTAAACAAACCTTTTGCTAACCAATGGATGGCAACAGCAAATGTTAGCACTTCTATTTGGCAATATATACATGCATATGGTGATA
>JBMZDY010000319.1:0-2058 GCA_049614585.1 Oceanihabitans sp. | reverse complement strand
TGAAGCAGGAACAGGTTATTTTAAAACTTCCTGGAAAGGAGAAGAAATTAAACCAGAAATGGCTGAGGTTACAATTTCTAAAAAAGGAAAAGGTATCGCTTGGGGAAGTTTGTATTGGCAATATTTTGAAGATTTAGATAAAATAACTTCGGCTGAAACACCATTGAAATTGAAGAAAAAAATCTTCAAAAAAAACAATACAGATTTAGGCGAAGAATTAGAGGAAGTTACTATAGACTCTAATTTACAAGTTGGCGACTTAGTTCGTGTTAGAATTGAATTACGTGTAGACAGACCAATGGAATTTGTACACATGAAAGATATGCGCGCAGCAGGTTTAGAGCCAATTAACGTACTTAGTAAATACAAATGGCAAGATGGTTTAGGTTATTATGAAAGCACCAAAGATGCAGCAACTAATTTCTTTTTCGATTATTTACCAAAAGGTGTTTATGTATTCGAGTATGATTTACGTGTTAATAATTCTGGAAGTATGAGCAATGGTATTACAACCATACAAAGTATGTATGCTCCCGAGTTTAGTAGTCATAGTAATGGTGTTAAAATTACTGTAGAGTAAGCAAAGTAGTGTTGTTAGTAAGTACATAACAATACGACAAAGATTTAGAAATAGCGAAACAACTATTTTAAAACGTATAATACTAACTAATAATTAAAACCTTATGAATACAAAAGTGTTTATGGTTCTTAGAATTTTACTTGGAATCTTCGTACTAGTCTTTGGGCTAAACAAATTTTTAAACTTTATGCCAATGCCAGAATTAGCGACAGAAGCTGGAGCATATTTTGGAGCATTATCTGCTGCTAAAACCATGTCTTTAGTTGGTGCAGTCGAAATTATTGCAGGATTAGCACTAATCTTTAATAAATATGGCGCATTAATGGCGCTTATTTTAATGAGTGTTTCTGTAAATGCTGTGCTTTTTCATGCTACATTAGATCCAGGAGGAATTGCTGGAGCAGCAGTTTTATTACTATTAAATATTGTAGTCCTTTATGGTTATAAAGACAAGTACAAAGCTTTACTAGCTGGATAATTTAAAAGTGTTTAATAGTAATATAAAGAAGTGCTTAAGCTAATAAATAATTGCTTAGGCACTTTTTTAATAATTTAATATTATTGCTTCGGAGGATATTTTGAAAACACCTTTTCTACAAGAAGAATAAGGTTTTGTTCTCTTTTTTCTGGAGTAGTATTTGGGTTAAAACTACTCTCGCTATTTGCTTGCCAAAATAACCCAATCCCATTTTCGTCTATAAAATCGAAAAGTATTTGTCGTGTTATTTTTGTATTTCCAACAGGTATACCAATAGATACGCCACCACCAATGTTTCTGCCAGTTCCACCAACGCCAACGCCTACTGTGCTGCGTTGTTCTTCTTCGTATTCTGTGCTTTTTATAGCAATATAAAAATCTGGATTTTCATGTTTTGTTAAGCCTAAAGATTGAAGCTTTATGTCTAAGGTTTTTATAATTCTTTTGGTATCTAGTTCGCTAAGTCCAGTATCTTGGTCGCTATAAAAATTATAGGATTTGTATTTAGAAAAATCAGTGCCTTTTTCAAAATCTTGAGTTACATAAATAGGAGCACAACTAGAAAGAATAAAAAAAAGGATAAGGGTTATAAAAGGTTTCATTGTAGTATTGTTTACTTAAAAATAATCAAAAATTATTCCTTTTCTAAAAATAAGAAATCCATTGTTATAAAAAAACAATTCAAAAAATTAACGCTTTTCTTTTTGGTCTATAGATTTGGTAAGAGCCGAAGAGATTATTCCGGTAGGAATTGCTACAATTCCTAAACCAATCATTAAAATAAAAAAAGTAAAAATTTTACCACCAACAGTTATTGGGTAAACATCGCCATAACCAACTGTAGTAAGTGTAATTACTGCCCACCATAAGCTTTCGAATATGGAAGAAAAATGTTCGGGTTGTGCTTGGTTCTCAAAGTAATAAATGCCTACGGCAGCAAAATATATTAGTATAAAAGTTATAAATATAAATAGAAATATTTCTTCTTTAGCAGATTGAA
>JBMZDY010000318.1:0-2063 GCA_049614585.1 Oceanihabitans sp. | reverse complement strand
AAATGTTAAATGCTGTAGACGATTATACACACTTAACTTCTGGAACTTGGACAACAGACGACAAGACCAATAAGTTAGTAGCAGACTTAATTCACAATTACAAAATTAAAGAAAACGATATTCAAGGTTCTTTAAGACGTGAAAAATTTACCATTTCTGTAGGAGATGAATTACCAGCAGGAATAATAAAATTAGCAAAAGTATATATTGCTAAAAAACGTAAACTAAAAGTTGGTGATAAAATGGCAGGACGTCACGGTAACAAAGGTATTGTTGCTCGTATCGTTCGCGAAGAAGATATGCCTTTCTTAGAAGACGGAACGCCAGTTGATATTGTATTAAATCCGTTAGGTGTACCATCTCGTATGAACATTGGACAGATTTACGAAACCGTATTAGGTTGGGCAGGACAAAAATTAGATCGTACCTATGCAACACCAATTTTTGATGGTGCTACACTAGATCAAATAAATGGGTTTACAGACGAAGCTGGAATCCCAAGATTTGGTCATACATATTTATACGATGGTGGAACAGGAGATCGTTTCGATCAACCAGCAACCGTTGGTGTAATCTATATGTTAAAACTAGGTCACATGGTAGACGATAAGATGCACGCGCGTTCTATAGGACCATACTCATTAATCACACAACAACCGCTTGGTGGTAAAGCACAATTTGGTGGACAACGTTTTGGAGAAATGGAAGTATGGGCTTTAGAAGCTTATGGAGCATCTGCTACATTACGTGAAATTTTAACCGTAAAATCCGATGACGTTATTGGTAGAGCAAAAACATACGAAAGTATTGTAAAAGGCGAACCAATGCCAGAACCTGGATTACCAGAATCATTCAATGTATTAATGCATGAATTAAAAGGTTTAGCACTAGACATTAGATTAGAGGAATAAAAAAATAGTATGCAGTCGCAGTACTCAGTTTACAACCTAAGTAAACTGAATACTGAGACTGAGACTGAATACTAAATAAAGACATGGCAAGAAAACAAGATAAGCATACTGTAAAGAAATTTAATAAAATTTCTATTGGTTTAGCATCACCAGAATCTATTTTAGCAGAATCTCGTGGTGAAGTATTAAAACCAGAAACTATAAATTATCGAACCCATAAACCAGAACGTGATGGTTTATTCTGCGAGCGTATTTTTGGACCTGTAAAGGATTACGAATGTGCCTGCGGAAAATATAAGCGTATTCGATATAAAGGAATTATTTGCGACCGTTGTGGCGTAGAAGTAACCGAAAAGAAAGTACGTAGAGATCGCGTAGGACATATTAATTTAGTAGTTCCTGTAGCACACATCTGGTATTTCCGTTCGTTACCAAACAAAATAGGTTACCTTTTAGGTTTACCTTCTAAGAAATTAGATATGATTATTTACTACGAACGTTATGTAGTAATTCAACCAGGTGAAGCTAAAAATGAAGAAGGAGAACCATTACAAAAAATGGATTTCTTAACCGAAGAAGAATACTTAAATATTCTAGAATCACTTCCGCAAGAAAACCAATATTTAGACGATACCGATCCAAACAAGTTCCTAGCTAAAATGGGAGCAGAATGTTTAATCGAATTATTAGCAAGAATAGACTTAGATGCATTGTCGTACGAGTTACGTCATAAAGCAAATACCGAAACTTCCAAGCAACGTAAAACCGAAGCTTTAAAACGTTTACAGGTTGTTGAAGCTTTACGAGAATCTAACGAAAATAGAGAGAATCGTCCAGAATGGATGATTTTAAAAGTAATTCCAATTATTCCACCAGAATTAAGACCATTAGTGCCTTTAGATGGTGGACGTTTTGCTACTTCCGATTTAAATGATTTATACCGTCGTGTAATTATTAGAAATAATCGTCTTAAAAGATTGGTTGAAATAAAAGCACCAGAGGTTATTTTACGTAACGAAAAACGTATGTTACAAGAATCTGTAGATTCTTTATTAGATAACACACGTAAATCTTCAGCTGTAAAAACAGATTCTAATAGACCATTAAAATCATTATCAGATTCACTTAAAGGTAAGCAAGGACGTTTCCGTC
>JBMZDY010000317.1:0-2064 GCA_049614585.1 Oceanihabitans sp. | reverse complement strand
GTATAGTTATGGATTTCTTGAAACTTTTAATTTGTTTATACCAAGACTTTTAGGAGGTGGCAATTATGAAGATGTTGGTAAAGACTCCGAATTTTATCAGTTTAATTTACGTCAAGGTGCAACACCTTTACAAGCTAAAGAAATGGTGAAACAAACCCCAACTTATTGGGGAAACCAACCAATAGTAGAAGCTCCAGCTTATGTAGGAGCAGTTATAATATTTCTATTTGTATTTGCATTGTTTTTAGTAAAAGGAAGGTTAAAATGGTGGTTAGTAGCAGGAACGATACTTTCGTTATTACTCTCTTACGGTAAAAATTTAAGTTTTTTAACCGACTTTTTTATAGACTGTGTTCCATTATATAACAAGTTTCGAGCGGTAACTTCTATACAAGTACTATTAGAATTGTGTATTCCAGTATTAGCAATTTTTGGCTTATCGCGTTTGTTTAATAGCTTTGAAAAAGATTCTGAAAAAGAAAAAGCGTTAAAATACACACTTGGTATAACTGCAGGAATTGCATTGTTCTTTCTTTTATTTAAAAATTCGTTAGGATTTATAGGAGTTGATTTTGCTGGTGTAAACGACGGTTATTTTAGGCAAAACTATGGTCAACAGTTTATGGATGCCATTCGGGAAGATAGAAAAATGCTATATACGCAAGATGCCATTCGTACTTTAATATTAGTCTTGCTTTCTGCTGGAACGATATTTTTGTTTTTAAAGAAAAAACTTTCCGAAACACTAGTTGTTGTTGTATTTGCTGGACTTATACTTTTCGATTTGGTAATTGTAGATAGACGTTATGTAAATAGCGACAATTTTGTTTCTGCTTTACAAGTAAATAAACCATATCAAGCTAATCCAGCAGATATAGAAATTTTAAAAGATACGACACATTTTAGAGTTTTCGATGTAACCGATGCATCTGCTAGAGCTTCCTATTTTCATAATTCGTTAAGTGGTTATCATGCTGCAAAATTAAAACGATACGACGAGCTGTTCGATTTTCATATTGTAAAAAATAATATGAATGTACTTAATATGCTGAACACAAAATATATAATTGCAGAGGAAGAAGGAAAAATATTTCCATTTACAAATACCGATGCAAATGGAAACGCTTGGTTTGTAAAAAACCTAAAAGAAGTACAAAACGCAAATCAAGAAATCACTGCTTTAGATAGCTTAAACACTAAGGAAGCTGCAGTTATGTTAAAAACTGATACGAACATAAAAAAACAATTTAAAGTAGATTCTACTGCAACTATTGCCTTATTAAATTTTCAGCCTAATTATTTAAAATACCAAACCAATAATGCAAATGAAGGGTTTGCAGTTTTTTCTGAAATATATTATAAAAACGGTTGGAACGCTTATATTAACGGAAAACTAGAACCGTATTTTAATGTAAATTATATTTTAAGAGGATTACCAATTCCAGCAGGAAAGCATACAGTAGAATTTAAATTCGAACCAAAAGTTATACAAACAGGAAGCAGTATTGCTTTAGTAAGCACCATACTTTTTGGTTTACTTTTTATTGGCGGAATGTATTACCAATTCAAGAATAATGATGTCGCATAGTAATTCTCTCTCTAAAGGAGTGAATCCTAAAAAAGTACTTATTATTAGTTATTATTGGCCACCAGCAGGAGGTCCAGGTGTGCAACGTTGGCTAAAATTTGTAAAATATTTGCCAGATTTTAACGTACAACCAATAGTTTATATTCCTAAAAATCCTAACTACCCAATAATAGATTCTAGCTTATTAAGCGAAGTAAATAGTACAACAACAATATTAAGGCAACCTATAAAAGAGCCTTATAAACTTGCTAAATTATTCTCTAAAAAGAAAACAAAATCTATTAGTAAAGGATTAATTACAGAATCTAAGAGGCAAACTTTTATAGAAAAATTATTACTCTTTATTCGTGGTAATTTCTTTATACCAGATGCAAGAAAAAGTTGGGTAAATCCTTCGGTGAATTTTCTTAGTAAGTATATAAAAGAGAATAAAATTGAAACTGTAATTACTACAGGTCCACCACATAGTTTGCATT
>JBMZDY010000316.1:0-2065 GCA_049614585.1 Oceanihabitans sp. | reverse complement strand
TAAGTACCATTTTTTAAAAGTAAAAATAGAAGATAACGAATCTGGAATATCTGCTTACCGCGCTACTATTAACAATAAATGGATTTTAATGGAGTACGATTACAAAACAAAAACACTTACCTATAACTTTAAAGATGCCGTTTCAACGCAAACAAAAAATAATTTTAAACTAATTGTTACCGATAATGTTGGAAATAATTCTACATTTGAAACGATGTTTTACCGAAAATAAAAATCTAATACCTTGAAAACTAAATTTCAATACCTTACTACCTTACTCCTTTTATTACCATTTTTTGTGCTTGCACAAACAGCCACAATTCGCGGTGTAATACTAGACGATACAAACAACCCAATAGATAATGTAAATATAAAAACGTCGGAATCTGGCACAACAACGAATGCCAACGGTTTCTACTTGCTTAAAATACCTGCAAACCAAGATGTTACTATTGTATTTACACATGTTTCTATGAAACAAACTGTAGCAACATTTAACTTAGAAAATGGCGAAGAAATAGAGTTTAATCCTGTATTAAATACAAATATTGAACAAATAGCAACTGTGGTTATTTCTGGAAGAAAACGAAAAGATATTGCTGGAATTGTAACCTTAAAACCCGAAACAATACGTAAAATTCCTGGTGCAAATCCTGGAGTAGAAAATCTATTAAAAACATTACCTGGTGTAAGTAGTAATAACGAGTTAAGTACACAATATTCGGTTCGAGGTGGAAACTACGACGAAAACCTTGTGTATGTTAATGGCATAGAAGTTTATAGACCTTTCTTAATTCGATCTGGACAACAAGAAGGATTAAGTTTTGTAAATTCAGATATGGTACAAAATGTCGATTTTTCGGCAGGCGGATTTCAAGCAAAATATGGCGATAAACTATCTTCTGTTTTAGATATTACTTACAGAAAACCTACCAATTTTGGCGTAACTGCAGACTTAAGCCTTCTTGGTGCAAGTGTAACCGTTGAAGCAATTAGTAACAACTCTAAGTTTACAGGAATTGGTGGTATAAGGTATAGAGACAATAGTTTACTGGTAAATGCCAAAGAAACCGAAACCAATTACGATCCAAAATTTTTAGATGCACAAACCTATTTAAATTATAATTTTACCGACAAGTTTAGCTTAAGCTTTTTAGGAAGCGCATCGTTAAATAAATACAATTACGAACCACAAACTAGGCAAACAAATTTTGGTACACTTGCAGAACCAATTGCATTATTAGTGTTTTACGATGGGCAAGAAAAAGATGCATACCAAACGCTTTTTGGCGCATTACAAGGAAGTTATTCGGTAAACGACAATTTAAACTTAAATCTAGTTGCCTCTACTTACCATACCACAGAAGAAGAATATTTCGATATACTTGCACAATATCGATTAGGAGAAGTAAACACCAATATTGGTGACGAAGATTTAGGAGAAGTAGAATTTAGCGAAGGTATTGGTAGCCAATTAAATCATGGTAGAAATGATTTAGATGCGTTAATTACAAGTATAGAACATAAAGGAGACTACAATATTAACGACCATAATATAGAATGGTCTGTAAAATATACAAACGAAGATATTCGCGACCGTTTAGTAGAATGGGAAGTAATAGACTCGGCTGGTTTTTCTATAAACCCTCCACATTTAGGAGGTTTCGACCAACAACCTTATCAAGCAGACGAAGGCCCTATTGTAGCTTTTCAAAATGTAAGAGCAACCAATAAAACATCTATAGACCGTATTCAAGCCTATTTACAATGGAGTAAACGAATTGCTAATGGAGATAACGAAATGTGGTTAAACGCTGGGGTTCGCGCACATAATTGGACCGTAAATGGCGATGGAATAAAAAGCAAAACGCAAACTGTATTTAGCCCTAGAGCGCAATTTGCAATTAAACCAAATTGGGAAAAAGATATGCTTTTTAGAGTAGGTGCAGGTTTTTATTACCAACCGCCTTTTTATAGAGAATTAAGAAATCAAAATGGCGATGTACAAAGCAATGTAAAAGCCCAACAATCTATTCATTTTGTAGTGGGAAATGATTTTAGTTTT
>JBMZDY010000315.1:0-2076 GCA_049614585.1 Oceanihabitans sp. | reverse complement strand
TAGCGCCGAAAAAATAATTGTTAGCCTAAAACGAGGCCAAAAAAAGTAATAAAACGAAATAATAAGGCTTACGAGAAATTTAGTGCGCACATTGGTTTTTTACCATTAGTAATTATTTCTCCTGCAGATCGCGACTTAATTACCGAAGGTAGCAGTACCAGACGAAAGTTTATAGATGGTGTAATTTCGCAAAGCGACAAAAACTATTTAGACAACTTAATTAACTATAACAAAGTATTGGTACAACGAAACTCGTTGTTAAAATACTTTTCGCTTAACAATACTTTTAATGCCGATACTATTGCTATTTACAACCATCAATTAGACACGTTAGGTTCTAAAATTTTTAATAGCAGAAATATATTTTTAAAAGAATTTATACCCATATTTAAAAAACGTTATAAAGCAATTAGCAACAATAACGAAAGCGTAAATTTGGTGTATAAAAGCGATTTGTTTGAAAATAATTTAGGCACACTTTTAGCCAATTGCATAAAAAAAGACAAAGCCATACAACACACTAGTGTTGGTATACATAAAGACGATTTAACCTTTAATATAGAAGAACATCCTATTAAAAAATTTGGAAGTCAAGGACAACAAAAATCTTTTCTTGTAGCTTTAAAGTTGGCACAATTCGATTTTATAAAAAAACAAAGTGGTGTAAACCCCATTTTACTTTTAGATGATATTTTCGATAAACTAGACGAAAACCGAGTAACCCAAATAATAAAATTAGTAGATAAAGAAAATTTTGGTCAGTTATTTATTAGTGATACCCATGCAGAACGAACCGAAAACGCAGTAAAACAAGCACATCAATCTTTCGAAATTTTTAAATTATGATTTTAAATAACAAATACTTAAATACTAAACACGTACAAGTTTGTATGTCGACGTTACTTTTAGTATTATGTATGGTATTTATTTTTAGTTGCACTTCTAACCCAGAAGCTTCAATTAAACATATTAATGGTTATTGGGAAATGGACCAAGCAATATTACATAACGGAAACACCAAAGAATACAACTATAATAATACCATAGATTATTTTGAAATAAACGATAGTTTAATAGGTTTTAGAAAAAAGCTAAACCCTAATTTTTTAGGCACTTTTGAAACATCAAAAAACACAGAAAAAACAAAGCTTATAATAGAAAACGATAGTTTAAACATATACTACACTACACCATTTGCAACCTGGAAGGAGAGCGTATTATTGGCAACTAAAAACCAATTGAAAATAATTAATAAAAACAAAGACCTATTTATATATAAACGCTACAAGCCTTTAAATTTAAATAAATAAAACACCTCACTTAGTAATAAGTAACCATGGCAAGACGTAATAACCAAAACTTAAGTATCACCGATGCTCTAAAAGAATTTGTAGAAACAAACAAACTAGAGCATGGCCTAAACCGTGTAAATGTAGCAGAAGCTTGGGCAAACCAAATGGGAAAAGGAGTAAACAATTACACTACTGCCATTAAGCTAGAAAGAGACACTTTATATATAAAACTAAGCTCTAGTGTTTTAAGAGAAGAATTAAGTTACGGAAAAGAAAAAATTATAAAAATGCTTAACGAAAGCTTAGGGAAAGAAGTAATTAAAAAACTAGTTTTACGATAAAAATTTAAAAAAAACATATTATTTAATTTTTTGGTACTATATTTGCCATAACATAAATAATTAATATTTAATATTTTAACAATGAACAAAGGAACAGTAAAGTTCTTCAACGACACCAAAGGATTTGGTTTCATTACAGAAGAAGGTTCAAACAAAGAACATTTTGTACACATTTCGGGATTAATCGATGAGATTCGTGAAGGCGATGAAGTTGAATTCGAATTAACAGAAGGAAAAAAAGGATTAAACGCAATAAACGTAAAAGTTATTTAAATATACGCTTAACCTAAATTCTAAAAGCCCATCAATTATGATGGGCTTTTTTATTTATTTTCTATAACAATTATTATTTAAAGCACATTAAAAATGATGAAGCCATAAATAAAGATTCGTAAGATTCTTAAAGAGCCATAAAACATGACACTTTTAAATGGAAATTTTAT
>JBMZDY010000314.1:0-2086 GCA_049614585.1 Oceanihabitans sp. | reverse complement strand
AAGATTTAGAAAAACTATACAAAGCGTGCCATGTAAATGGCGCAGACATTGCAATAGGATCAAGATATGTTAAAGGTGTAAATGTTGTAAATTGGCCATTAGGTCGTATAATCTTATCTTATGGTGCATCATTTTACGTTAGATTTATAACAGGAATGCGTATAAAGGACGCCACAGCAGGTTTTGTATGTTACAAAAGACAAGTTTTAGAGACACTAGACTTAGAAGATATAAAATTTGTAGGGTACGCATTTCAAATAGAAATGAAATTTAAAGCATATTTAAAACGTTTTAAAATCGTAGAAATACCTGTTATTTTTGTAGACAGAATAAAAGGCGAATCTAAATTAAGTTCTAGCATCATATCCGAAGCCATTTTTGGAGTGATTGCTATGAAAATAAAAAGTATATTTAATAAGAAATAAAGCATTATGCATCAAAAAATCACTTTAATAAAAAATGCAAAAATCGTAAACGAAGGAGAAATCGTTAACGGAGACATTTTAATAGAAGGCGAAATTATTACAAAAATAGCACCATCTATAAGTCCAAAATCTGCAGATGTTAATGTATTTGATGCAGAAGGACAATATGTTTTACCAGGTGCAATAGATGATCAGGTTCATTTTAGAGAACCAGGTTTAACACATAAAGCAAATATAGAAACCGAATCTAGAGCAGCAATTGCTGGTGGTATTACTTCGTTTATAGAAATGCCAAATACCAACCCGCAAACCACAACTATAGAAAAATTAAACGAAAAATTTGAAATAGCTGCACAAACCTCATCTGCAAACTATTCGTTTATGTTTGGTGGAACTAATGATAACCTAGATGAAATTTTAAAAGTAGACCCAAAACAGGTTGCTGCTTTAAAGTTGTTTTTAGGATCTTCTACAGGAAATATGCTTGTAGACAACCCAGAAGTTTTAGAAAAAATATTTTCAAACACAAAACTTTTAATTGCTGTTCACTGCGAAGACGAAGCAACTATAAAAAACAATCTAGAAACGTATAAATCTAAATTTGGCGAAGACATTCCTATTAAACACCATCCAGATATTAGAAGTGAAGAAGCATGCTACAAATCGTCTTCAAATGCTATTGCACTAGCTAAAAAAACTGGAGCGAGATTACATATTTTTCACTTATCGACTGCAAAAGAAACCCAGTTATTTACAAACAAAATACCTTTAAAAGATAAGAAAATTACTGCCGAAGTTTGCGTACATCATTTATGGTTTACTAATAAAGATTACGACGAAAAAGGCACTTTTATAAAATGGAATCCTGCTGTAAAAACGCAAGCAGATAAAGACGGTTTATGGAAAGCGCTTTTAGAAGATAAAATAGACGTAATTGCTACAGACCATGCGCCACATACTTTAACCGAAAAACAAAACAATTACACCAATGCTCCTTCTGGTGGACCATTAGTACAACACGCATTACCAGCTATGCTAGAAATGCACCATAAAGGAAAAATTTCTTTAGAAAAAATTGTTGAAAAAATGTGTCATAATCCAGCTATATTATTTCAAATAGAAAAAAGAGGCTTTATAAAAGAAGACTATTTTGCCGATTTAGTTTTGGTAGATTTACACAATCCTTGGACAGTAAATAAAGACAATATATTATATAAATGTGGCTGGTCTCCTTTTGAAGGCACTACCTTTAAATCTAGAATTACACACACTTTTGTAAATGGAGTATTAAGCTATAAAAACTTTAAATTCTACGATGTAAAAGCTGCCAAAAAATTAAGCTTTAATAGATAAGTTATTTACTATCCCTGTAAAAAATAAACACATGAAAAAATATTTCCTATTTGTAGTATTTATAAGTTTAGTGTTTTCGTGTAAGCATACAAATACACCAGAAAAACCCGAAAACCTTATACCTAAAGACAAAATGGTTAACATACTTATAGACATGTCTTTATTTAATGCAGCCAAAGGTGTAAATAAAAAAATGGTTGAAAACAATGGTATCGTTCTAGAAGAATACATTTACAAAAAACACAATATAGATAGCTTACAATTTGCAGAAAGCAACACGTATTACGCTTATAATATTGAAACCTACG
>JBMZDY010000313.1:0-2097 GCA_049614585.1 Oceanihabitans sp. | reverse complement strand
CGAATACTTTACCGCTAACCTTAGTTTGGGCGAAACTGGAAACGATTCCGAAAAATAATAAAATGGAAAAAAATTGCTTCATAATGAAAAAACTTCATCAACAATGTTGCCAATGAAGTTTATATAACGAAAATAATAATAATTTATTTATACAATACCTTTTTTACCGCCTTAACAACATCGTCGCTATTTGGCAACCACTCTGCCAATAAAACTGGTGAGTAAGGAGCAGGTGTATCTGCGGTATTAATTTTTACAATTGGAGCGTCTAAATAATCGAACGCTTGCGATTGTACTTGGTACGTTATTTCGGTAGCTACATTTCCAAATGGCCATGCTTCTTCTAAAATTACTAGTCTATTGGTTTTTTTAACCGAATTTAATATGGTTTCATGGTCCATTGGACGAACGGTTCTTAAATCAATAATTTCACAAGAAATACCTTCTTTTTCTAATACATCGGCTGCTTTGTATGCTTCTTTAATAATTTTTCCAAAAGAAACAATTGTTACATCTGTTCCTTCTCTTTTAATATCTGCTACACCTAAAGGGATTACATATTCGCCTTCTGGCACTTCCCCTTTATCGCCATACATTTGTTCGCTTTCCATAAAAATTACTGGATCGTCGTCACGAATTGCTGCTTTTAATAAACCTTTAGCATCGTATACATTAGATGGAACGACAACTTTTAGTCCAGGTGTATTCGCATACCAGCTTTCAAAAGCTTGCGAATGTGTTGCTGCTAATTGACCAGCAGATCCTGTTGGACCACGAAAAACAATTGGGCATTTAAATTGCCCACCAGACATTTGTCTTATTTTTGCTGCATTATTTATTATTTGATCGATACCAACTAAAGAGAAGTTAAAAGTCATAAATTCTACAATAGGTCTATTACCTGTCATGGTAGAACCAACGGCAATTCCTGCAAATCCTAATTCGGCAATTGGTGTATCTATAACACGTTTGGCGCCAAACTCGTCTAACATTCCTTTACTTGCTTTATAAGCACCATTGTATTCTGCTACCTCTTCTCCCATTAAATAAATGCTCTCATCGCGACGCATTTCTTCACTCATGGCTTCACAAACTGCTTCTCTAAATTGAATTGTCTTCATATTATATACTATATTAAAAGGACAACAAAAATAGCAATAAAAGAAAAACTATCTCTATAAGTAGGCTTTAAAATTTATTATGCACGCATAGTAAATATTTCAAATAAAATAATTAACTTCGTAACCTGATTTTTTTTAGTACTAAATACTATAAATTAGCTAGTAGTATTCTGTTTTAATTTTGCATAAAACAAAGTAGAATACAAACAATTAATAAAAACTTAAATATAATTATAATGAAAATTTTAGTGTGTATTAGTCACGTACCAGACACTACTTCCAAAATTAATTTTACCGAAGGAGACACCCAATTCGATACCAATGGTGTACAATTTGTAATTAACCCAAATGACGAGTTTGGACTTACACGTGCCATGTGGTTTAAAGAAAAACAAGGCGCAAGTGTAGATGTAGTAAATATTGGTGGTCCAGAAACCGAACCTACTTTACGTAAAGCACTTGCTATTGGTGCAGATGCAGCTATACGTGTAAACACACCTGCTACAGATGGTTTTGCGGTAGCAAAACAATTAGCAAAAGTAGTTACCGAAGGAGCTTACGATCTAGTAATTGCTGGTCGGGAGTCTATTGATTATAACGGTGGAATGGTACCTGGTATGCTTGCTGGATTAACAAAAGCAAACTTTGTAAACAACTGTATAAGTTTAGAAATAGATGGTACAAACGCAACCGCTATTAGAGAAATAGATGGTGGTAAAGAAACCGTTTCTACCAGTTTACCTTTAGTTGTTGGTGGCCAAAAAGGATTGGTTGAAGAAAGCGATTTACGTATCCCGAATATGCGTGGTATAATGATGGCTAGAAAAAAACCATTACAAGTTTTAGAACCTATTGCAGGAACTGCAGAAACTGCTACTACTAAATTTGAAAAGCCAGCTCCAAAAGGTGCTGTAACTCTTGTTGCACCAGATAATTTAGACGAGTTAGTAAATTTATTACACAACGAAGCAAAAGT
>JBMZDY010000312.1:0-2143 GCA_049614585.1 Oceanihabitans sp. | reverse complement strand
CGCCATAATCGTTTGCAAAATTAGAAAGTACTTGTAGCCCAATGGTTGTTAATATTGCAAAAACAAAAATGGAATAATTATCTGCATGGAAGCCAGAATTAGCTAGTCCGCAACCAACAATAATTCCAGAAACCGAAAGTGGCAAGGTTCGCAATCTTGCTGCTTGTATGTAATGTTTAATACTCAAAAAAAATATTTTTGTTTTTAGCTTTATACTTTTACACTTTTAAAACCACTAGTTTCCTTTTTAAGGAATCCATTGTTTTGGAAAATTCGGTTTTCTTTTTTCTAGAAAAGCATCTCGTCCTTCTTTAGCTTCATCTGTCATATAAGCCAATCGAGTTGCTTCACCTGCAAATACCTGTTGCCCAACCATACCATCGTCTGTTAAATTCATTGCGAATTTTAGCATTTTTATTGATGTTGGAGATTTAGCTAATATTTCTTGTGCCCAATTATATGCTGTGTTTTCTAATTCGTTATGCGGTATTACGGCATTTACCATACCCATTTCGTAAGCTTCTTGAGCAGAGTAATTTCTTCCTAAGAAAAATATTTCACGTGCTTTTTTCTGTCCTACCATTTTTGCTAAATAAGCAGAGCCATAACCTCCATCGAAACTAGTTACATCTGCATCGGTTTGCTTAAAAATTGCATGTTCTTTACTTGCCAAAGTTAAATCGCAAACTACATGCAAACTATGGCCTCCTCCTACTGCCCATCCTGGCACCACTGCTATAACAGCTTTTGGCATGAACCTAATTAAACGTTGAACTTCTAATATATTTAGTCTGTGGTAGCCGTCTTCACCTACATAACCTTGATGTCCTCTAGCTTTTTGGTCGCCTCCAGAACAAAAACTCCAAATACCATCTTTTGTAGAGGGTCCTTCTGCAGATAGTAATACTACTCCAATGCTAGTATCTTCGCCAGCATCGTAAAATGCGTCATATAGTTCTTTTGTTGTTTTTGGTCTAAATGCATTTCTTACATTAGGTCTATTAAATGCTATTCTTGCAACACCATTACATTTTTTATAAGTAATATCTTCGTATTCTTTGGCAGTTTTCCAGTTTGCTTGATCCATTCTATATTATTTTAGCATGTAAAAATACATCATTTTATTGTATTGTTTAAACAGAATTTCTTTTTCGTTTTTAAAAAAGTAAAAATGTATTTACTAGTCTAGAAAATTAATTTTTCATTCTTTTTATAGAGTTTTTCTGCAGAATAGCTATTTTTTTCTTTTTTCTCTAAAAAGTTTGATAGCTTGTATAGATACACTATTAATTATGCTATTTAATCAATCTATATTAGAACAAGCGCAAGCTATATTTAATTTAAATATAGGTACTTTCTATTTTTATAAAAAATATGTTATTTGTGAGATTAAAGAAGGTATAGTTGTTAATTTCGATAACTTAATTGAATTAATTCATATTATTGAAAAACACTTTGGCGAGAGTACCCCTTATGCTATTATTGGTCATCGTATAAATGCATATTCTATAGATTTATCGCAAGCGGAAGATATAATTAAGCTTTTTAAATATGTAAAAGCTTATGCAGTGGTTTATTATTCGAATAGCGCAAAGCGAAATGTAGAATTCGAGAAATATTTTCACAATCTAAATTACAATGCATTTACAGATTTAAAAGATGCTGTTGTTTGGGTAAAAAAAGAACTAGAGTAAGCTTTAGGGTTTATATTTTATAAATCCCGTCTGTTTTAATTGTTATTAGTTTTTGCTTGTATAAATTTCCTACTGCTTTTTTAAAACTTTTTTTACTCATTTGCAATCGATCTTTAATCGCTTCTGGGTTCGATTTATCGGTTAAATTCAAAAATCCAGAATTATCTTCTAAATACTGCATTATTGTTTCGGCATTAGGCTCGATATTTCTATAGCCAATTTTTCCTAATGTAATATCTAATTTATTTCCTGGTCTAATTTTTTTAACAACTCCTTGTAATTTATCTCCTACACTTATATCTTGAAAAACATTGTCGTTATATATTAATCCTAAGTGTACTTTGTTTACAATAACATTCCATCCTATATCACTAGGATGCGAGACAATTAAGTCTACGGTTTCAAATTGCGATACTGCAAGGTCTCTATTATCTAAAAAGCTATTGGTT
>JBMZDY010000311.1:0-2168 GCA_049614585.1 Oceanihabitans sp. | reverse complement strand
TATACTGTTTTACCAAAAGAAGGTAAATGGAGAATAGCATATAAATACGGAATTACAGTAACAGATCTAGAAACCTTAAACCCAGAAATGGGCGAAACATTACAAGTAGGTCAAGTAATAAAAGTGCCAAATAAGCAGCTAACCGAAATAAAAGAAATAGACGAAGCATACTCGTACTATACCGTTTTACCTAAAGAAGGATTTTATAGACTAAAATTAAAATTAGGGTTCGACCAAAAACAGCTAGAAGCACTAAACCCAGGATTGGAAGAGAGCGGCTTAAAAGTAGGAATGGTATTAAAAACGCCATACACTCCTAAACTTATAGAGTCTAATAGCGAAACAGTAGTAGATACAACTGCAAATAATAACCGTTCTAATTTGGTTAAAAACATTAACGATTTTAGCACAAAGCGAATAGTGGTAATGCTGCCTTTTAAACTGCATAGAGTAGATGCAGATTCGGTAGCAGACGCTAAAAAGAAAATTACAACAGACCCTTATTTAAGTACCTCTTTAGATTTTTATACAGGTGTTTTGTTAGCGGCAGACTCTTTAAAAAAATTAAACATTTCTGTAAAACTAGATGTTTACGATACTAAAAATGAAATTAGCGAAACAGCACATTTATTAGAGTCTAAAAATATAGAAAATGCGCATGCTGTAATAGGACCATTAATGCCAAAAAATTTAAGTCGAGTAGCTACGTACTTAAAACGAGATAATGTTCCAGTAATATCACCAAATTTAAAAAATGTAAATCAAGGCAGTAATGTGTTTCAATCGATGCCATCTACTAGTTTATTGCAAACAAAAATTATCGATTTTGTAAAAAAAGACAGTACAAAAAATAACATAGTAATAATATCAGACGCAAAAAATAAAGCAACAAGTAATACGTTGAAGAGAGAATTTGCATCAGCTTCACAAATATATTCTAGAAAAAATAAGGAAGGAAAAGATTCTTATTATGTGTTAAAAGAAGATATTATTGAAAAACTAAAAGACGGAAAAAACATTGTATTTCTAGAAACCAATAACTATACATTTGTATCTAATGTTACCAGTATATTAAACTCGTTAAATAACGATACTCAAAAAATAGTATTGGCAACTACCAATAGAAATGAAGCATTCGAAAACGATGAAATATCTAACTACCATTTATCCAATTTAAGTTTCCATTACCCAAGTGTATCGAAATCCTTTAATGAAGATAAAGGAGTAGCTTTCTCTAAACAATATTATAACACCTATGGCGAAACACCTAGTAAAACTGCTGTACGAGGATTTGATGTAACAATGGATGTTGTACTGCGTTTAGCAGCTTCAGAAGATTTTTATTTATCTGTAAATCAATTTCCATTAACAGAATACGTAGAAAATAAATTTGCATATAAAAAACATGATTTTGGCGGATACTATAACAACACAGTTTACGTTGTAAAGTATAAAGATTTAAAAATTGTTGAAGCAAAATAAAAATGTTACGTATCGTTATTTTAAGTTTATGTTTAATGTTTGTTCCTACAGAGGAGCCTACAATAACTTGGAACGAAAACTACCAACTAAGCTGGAATGACTTTAAAGGGCCAATAGCCACAAAAACCGATGCGGTTGCAACCACAGCTTCTGGTATAACCTTTAGTTATGCAATTAAGCGATCTAATAAAAAAGCTGTAGGTTTTAAAACTAAAATATTTGCTCATTTTTATCCAGAAAAATCATGGTATAAGCCACAAGATGCAAATGCACATATTTTAGCACACGAGCAGTTTCATTTTAATTTAACCGAGTTATATGCTAGAAAATTTAGAATGCGAGTAGCAGCATTAAAAATATCGCCTTCCATTAATACCGAACTAGAAAATATTCATAAAGAAATTAACGAAGCGCTTTCTGCAATGCAAAATCAATACGATACCGAAACTAATTTTTCTAGAAATTTCGAACAGCAAAAATTGTGGCAGGAAAAAATAAAACAAGCTTTAAAGCAACATACTTCCTATAAATCTTAAGCATAAATATGCTAAAACCTAATAGAGATTTTCTAATAAAAAAAGGGTCTTTGCGAATATCGCAAAGACCCTTTTTTTTAAATGGATAAATCTTAATGGCTGTGCTCGAGGTGTACGTGGTAATAAGGAACGATAGCCATAATAGCTTTC
>JBMZDY010000310.1:0-2185 GCA_049614585.1 Oceanihabitans sp. | reverse complement strand
TTAATAAAATAACCGCAAGAGTGTTTTTAGTAAATGGCTGCATATTAAATTTAATATACACATACCATAACTTTAGTATACTATACAATACTAATGCTATAAAACTAGCTATTGCAGCACCTTTAATTTTATAAATAGGTATTAATAGGTAGTTTAATATAGCTGCAACGCAAACTATTATTACTCCAAAAACTAATATAATTCTATAATAGTTAGAATTAAATAAAATTGCATTGTTATTACCTAATAGGTTATCTATTAATTTAACTATTGAAATAACAATTACAATAAATAATCCTTGGCTATACTCTGGTTTTAAAAAAGTGTATAATTGCTGAATATTAACAATTACTAAAACAAATATTAATCCGCCAATTATTAAAAGGTTTAAAGAGCTTTTTTGATATAAACTAAGCAATGCCTTTTTATCTTTTTTTACTAATAACTGAGCCGTTAACGGATGCGTTATTTGGTGCATCGCTCTTGCTGGAACTGCAATTACAGTTGCTATAAAAATGGCTACATTATAATATGCAATGTTTTCTATTGAAATAATTTTACCCAACATAAACTTATCTAAATCTAATAATAACATAGAAACCGATCCTGCAATAATTATTAGAGTTGCATATTTTAATACGGTACTATACGAAAACGATTTACTAAATTTAATAACTGGAAAACGAAGACTAAATGCATATATTTTAATAATAAGCATTCTAGCTATATACACTATTAGCAATGCAAAAATAAATTGCTCTGGATCAATTTTATTGTAATAAACTGCAAACAATAAAAATAATATACATACACGATGGAAAACTTCTTTCATAAAGTTTCCAAAAACACTTTTTAAATGCACTTTTGCCCAAGAAAAAAACACTTCAAAATAAGCCATGGCAATAGCAATAACATAAATATGCCATGTGTAATTTTTAATTATTGCATTTTCACTTGCTAACCAATTTGCTATAGTTTCATAAGCAAAAACACCTATTAAACCTAGAGGTAATATTATTAACAATGGTAAAACCAACATAAAACTTAAAAAAGTATTTTGTTGGTTTCTGGTTTTATAGCTAGCATAAAATTTAATTAGGCTATTACCAACACCAAACATTAAAATTGGCATCATTAGGTTGGCTGTAGATAAAACAAAACCAACCAAACCATAATATTCTTCGGTTAAAAATTGGGTATATAAAAATAAGGTGTTTATAGCTCCTATACCAAAACCTAAATAGGTAATAATGGTATTTTTAATAGATTGTGAAGCTACAATTCCCATAAATAATTAATACGTTTTTTAAAAATTGTTAATTTATTACATTACTAAATAAATATTGAAAAGCATATTTATTTTATTTATTAATAAGTGAAGCTAAGGCTTTGGTTAAGGCTTTTCTGCTATACTTTTGTAACCCTATTGGATTGGTATGTAAATTGCCACTTAAGAACGCATTAAAGTGACTTAATATTATATTTTTTAAGTTTTGGTAATCGGAATATTTAAAATAATTGCCTGTATTGGTTTGGTTAATAATTATTTCAACATCAGTCTCATTTGGTCCTAAAGCAATAATTGGTCTATTAGAAACCATATACTCAAATAATTTACCAGGAATTATACATTTTGTTTCTGGAGAATCTATTTCAATTAATAATAAGACTTGCGATTCTTTTTGAATTTTAATTGCTTCGGTATGCGACACATAAGAAACCAAATTTAAATAATTTTCTAAACCATTTTCTTTTATGCTTTTTATTACAACCTCGCTAACAGCACCAACCAATTTTAGTTGAAAACACTTTTTAAAATCCTCGTTTTCAATTGTTAAATCTTGTAATACTTTCCATAATGTTAAAGGGTTTCTTTTTGCCAATAAAGAACCTATATGTGCTAAAGTAAACTTTTTATTTAACGAAGCTGCTTGAGTTTTTTCAACATCAAAACCATTTGTAATAACTGTTATTGGCTTGTTCGTTTTTTGCAAAAACTCTTGCTTTGTAACATTACTAGTTACTATAATTTGGTCTGCAGTTTGCAATACTTTTTGCTCTAAAACTTCGTGTTTTTTCTGTGAAGCTTTGGTAAGTTTTAATTCTTTATGGTAACCTATTGTTGTCCATGGATCTCTAAAATCTGCCAACCAATCAAGTTTAAATTTCTCTTTAAGTTGCATTC